>JBGTOF010000008.1:0-8544 GCA_041742695.1 Elainellales cyanobacterium
GACCGCTACTGCTCGCTTGAGTTCACGCGCATCTGGATTCGAGTCAATGAAATCTTTCAGAGCTTCTAGCATAGAACCATTTCCAACCATAGTTCAGTCTTCCCTAGATTCTCACATCTGACTTGGGATTGCTATAGAAGCTTCAGAGCCTACAAGTAGAGCTTTTTCTACATCTTGAATAAACCGATTTACCAAAACTGGAGATCGTAGACTATTGTTACGATTGATAAATAAATCTCTATGGCTTAAATTTTCCTGTGGTTTTTAGGGTTAAATTTTTTCCATGGTTTTCTGGCATTAAAGCCTGAATTTGGCCTTTCTACTCGATTTAAGAATTAGCCTGTGACGCAAGAATTCCCTGTTGCTATGGCCTATAACTGAGAACGCGGGTTTTGAGCCTGTCGATTTCATTTGTGGGTGGTCATGTACTTATTTAGAAATAAGGACACTGTCCCCTGTGACTACTTTTCCCGGTTCTCCTAAGTTGCTGAAGGGTGCCATTGTAGCTATTGATACGACTACCAATCGGGTGGTCAGCACGATTTCGTTTCAGTACAATCCCGAAACCCTCGGTCGTACCTTGCAAGTGCAAATGGCAGGGGGTGAAGAATCGGCTCGGGAAGAGGCTATACGACTAGAGGGAGCACCTATTGAAACCATAAAGCTCGATATTGAATTTGATGCGACCGATAACCTAGAGACTGCTAGCGCTGATGCGGTAGCTTTGGGAATTTATCCACAGCTTGCAGCCCTAGAAGTTTTGATTTACCCCGCTAGCCGCACGGTAGTTGAAAATATGGAGCGAGCTAATGCTGGCATGCTAGAGATTATTCCTATGCAAGCTCCGATGACCCTGCTGGTCTGGGGTGCAAAGCGGGTGCTGCCGGTGCGCCTGACCGAATTTTCAATTACTGAAGAAGCTTACGATGTCAACCTAAACCCTATTAGGGCCAAGGTTACATTGGGGTTGAGGGTATTGAATTACAGGGACTTGCCTTGGGGCGATCGCGGCGCAAGGCTGTTTTTGGGCTATCACCAGATGAAAGAGCAACTGGCCCGAAAAGGCAGTGTGGCTAACCCTGCCTCGGTTACTGGGGTCAATCCATGACCTCCTGCCCCTATCAACGTCAAGGACACTCTATGTTTAATCATACCAGCCGCTATTATCCACTTGAGACTGCCCCATACACAGTCGCTGATGGACGAACAATTGCCTATAAGCGGCGACGGTTTGTGCCCCAAGGCAAAACCCTGCCTTTACTCCAGGAAGTTTTGGTGGTTGAAGGCGATCGCTTAGATGTCATTACCCATAGGGGATTAGGTGAGTCAGAACAATTTTGGCAGGTGTGTGATGCCAATGATGCCCTCAATCCAGCAGAACTTACTGAAGATGTTGGTCGAGTACTGCGAATTCCGATGCCACAGGCTTAGGGAGCAGGATGGTGTTAGGCGTTAATCTCACTTTACTCATGGGGGAATCGGTTCCTAGGCCAGTCTCACGGGAACTGGTGGAGGCTATACAGAGCGTGGAAGTGACCCATGCCGATGAAGGCCGATCTGGATTTCAGATTGTGTTTCGTGTGGGGCGTCGCGATCGCGGTGATTTGGCCGAGTATCGGCTGCTTGCCAACCCAATATTTAAGGTGTTTAGCCGGGTCACGCTGGTGGTTACCCTCGGCGCAACCGCTCAAGTGCTAATCGATGGCGTGATTACTAACCAGCAGCTTGCACCCAACCCAGAACCAGGGAAAACAACCTTAACCCTCACTGGGGAAGATATCAGCGTGATGATGGATTTGGAGCAGCGATCTGAACCACATGATGTCCAGGATGAAGCTACCATCGCTGAAATGATTTTGGGGCAGTACAAGATCTACGGGGTAGAGCCTCGGGTGATTAAGCCCACTCATATAGATCGCCCCACCCAAAACGAGCGTGTTCCAGTCCAACAGGGCACCGATCTGGCCTATCTACGGGAGATTGGTCAGCGATTTGCCCACGTGTTTTATATCATCCCAGGGCCAGCAGTGGGGACTAGCATCGCCTACTGGGGGCCACCCCAGCGGCAAACCCAGCCTCAAAAAACCTTGACGGTGAATATGGGTTCCTTTACCAACGTGCGCTCCATCAATTTTCAGTACAACGGGATGTCAGCGACCAGGCTAGAAGGTAGCGCACAGGATCGCAGAACTAACGAGATTCGCTCCGTGCGCGAGGACCGCAGCGATCGCCCGCCCCTGAGCCAATTTCCAGCCCTAGAGAACCAGCGGCATTACCGCATTACCCAGTTTCGCCAAACCGGACGCGATACGGCCCAGGCTGATGCTCGTGCTCAGGCCGATGTCGATCGCTCCGTCGATAATGTGGTGACTGCCAGCGGCGAACTCGACACAGTTCACTATGGCAGTGTGTTGCAGTTGCGGGGGCTGGTGGGGCTGCGGGGCGTAGGTCACAGCTACGACGGTCTCTACTACGTGAAGCGCGTCAGCCATCGAATTAGCCCTGGGCAGTATCAACAGAGCTTTACCATCACCCGCGAGGGTTTAAGCAGTACTAAACAGAGGTTAGCGGTGTGAGTCAGTTTTTGAGCAAATACCGCGGCAAAGTAACAAGCACCCAAGACCCTCTGCATTTGGGCCGGGTGCAGGTGCAGGTAGCTGCGGTGCTGGGAGAAGGACGTAGCAGCTGGGCTATGCCCTGTACTCCCTATGCCGGTAACGATATTGGCCTCTTTATGGTGCCTCCTGTCGGCACAAACATCTGGGTTGAGTTTGAAGGCGGTGATCCTGACTACCCGATCTGGAGTGGTTGCTTTTGGGGAGATCAAGAATTGCCCGAAGCCGCCCGGGTACAAGAGCCAGAGCAAGTGCAGGTATTTAGAACCGAAGGTGTGACCTTAACGGTGAGTCGCAAAGAGGGCAGCAAAGGTATCACGCTAGAGGTTCAAACCCCGGTGGTGGAGAACCCCCTGAAGTTGATCTATAACCCTGACGGTATTGAGCTGAACCACAGCGACAAAATGACTGCCCGCTTTCTCACCGATGGCCAAACCTTAGAACTCAAAAATGGCCAGACTTCTACCGTTACTCTCACTGCCGACACCATCCAACTAAAGGAAGCGGCGATCGAGGTGCAGATCACCAACAGCAGCATTGAACTCACCTGTACCCCTGCCACCCTCAAGCTCAGTGCCTCCTCTGGTATTGAGATGGGCAATACCCCAGCCTCTATCAAGGTTAGCTCTAGCGGCGTAGAAACCAGCAGCGGTGGCTTGGGCAGCATTGCTGTTTCCCTGGGCAGTGTGTCGATCAACAACGGTGCCCTCGAAGTGACCTAAGGAGATTTCTCATGCCTGGATTTTTGCTCAATGCCACTTCAACGGTGATCTGCGCTCACGGCGGGCAGGCTCAACCCACCGTGCCCAGCCCGCGGGTACGCGTGATGGGGGTGCCGGTGACGACCCAGGGGCCACCCTACGCGATCGCAGGCTGTGCCAACCCACCCCCGCCGGTCAACGTTGGCCCCTGCATTCTAGGCAACTGGGTAACGGCAGCCTTTCGCGTCAAGGCATCGGGAATGCCCGTGTTGTTGCAGAGTAGCCAAGCTATCTGCGTACCCACAGGCACCCCTTTGGTCGTGGTGGTTGCCAATGCCCGAGTTAAAGGCCTGTGAGGACTGACCCATGTCTCTAAACATTCAGTATCCCTTTTTTATCGATGGCCGAGGCCGGGTGGCCGAGGCTGACCTGGATGCTCATATTCGCCAATTGATTGAGCAGGTGCTGTTCACCGGGCCAGGGGAGCGGGTGAATCGCCCTACCTTTGGCAGTGAAATTCAGCAGCTTTTGTTTACTCCTAACAGTGCAGAGCTAGCCGCTGCTACCCAATTTATGGTGCAAGGGGCACTAGAGCAGTGGTTGGTGGATGTAATTCAGGTGGAGGCGGTGGAGGTTGAAAGTAATGACTCGCGATTGACGGTGATGGTTCAGTATGTGAATCGTCGCAGCCAAGAGCGCCAGTTAGCTGAATTTACGCGGGAGGTATGAAGGTGAGCACCCAATACCACTGCAAAAATGAACGGCGACGAGCCTTGGTGCGCCAGACGCTAGACCAGGGGCGTCCTCTCCTAAATGGCATCGACTATTTAGAAGTGCAGGGCGATCAACAGACCCTGACCGTTTATTTTCTGCACGACTTGGCGGGTGCGCCAGACTCTCTACGCATTCCCCCCGACCTAGAGCCACTGACCGCAGACAACCTAGTGATTACTGGCGGTACCCGCCTACAAGCCTTGCCCATTCAGGCCGTGAGCAGTGTCGGCAACGAGTTAAGGGTGCGACTGCGCCAACCCGGAGACTATTCGCCCTACACCCTAAGCCTGGTGCAGGCTCCCTCCCGCCCAGAGCCACCATCGGGCATTGATTCCCAACTTGCCGCCGTAGACTTTCGCTTTTGGGTGGAGTCGGTTAGCGAGTTTGATTGCCAAGAACCCCCACCTATGGGCGATCTAGCAATACCGCCGCCTGTTATTGACTACCTAGCTAAGGACTACGCTAGCTTTCGTCAGCTAATGCTCGATCGCCTGGCGGTAACCATACCAGAGTGGCGCGATCGCAGCCCAGCCGACCTAGGCGTCATGGTGGTGGAACTGCTGGCCTACAGCGCCGACCACCTCAGTTACTACCAAGATGCTGTTGCCACCGAAGCCTACCTGGGCACCTGTCGGCGGCGGGTTTCCATGCGTCGCCACAGTCGCCTGCTGGATTATTTGATGCACGACGGATGCAACGCCCGTGCCTGGGTGGTTCTGCGGCTTCAGTCTGCCGACTCGACTCAGTCTCTGAATCTCGACTGGCCTTTGGCAGGTATCACGCTGCTAGGGCCAGACCCCCTTCAGGGGCGACCAGGAGTGCAATTGTTAACCAAAACGGTACTGAAGAATGGGGCCATTACCACCGAAGAAGATTATCTACTAGCTCTTAATCGGGGATCTCAGGTGTTTGAAACCCTGCACGACCTCACCTTACATCCTGCCCTAGATGAGCTGCATTTTTACACCTGGGGAGACGAGGTTTGCAGCTTACCCCAGGGAGCCACCGGGGCGACGCTGCAATCTATCCCAAATGTCTCAGTAGCGCCAAACGCCTCTGGCCTGACGGCGGAGGCAGCCTCAGAAAATGCCGCCGCTGCCGTGGTGACGCATCTAAAGCCAGGGCGCGTCTTGATCCTTCAGGAAGTGCGAGGAACCACCAGTGGTGAGGAGCGAGACGCCAACCGTGAGCATCGTCATGCCGTGCGGCTTACCCAGGTGCAACCCACCTGCGATCCCCTCACTGGAGAACCGTTGATCGCCATCGTCTGGGCCGATGCGGATGCCCTCCCCTTTGAACTGCCCATTGCGGGGGTAGATGACCAGGGTGTTCCCTTCCCTTTCCCTCTCAGCGTGGCCTACGGCAATGTGGTACTGGCCGATGCGGGTCGCACCCAGTTGCCAGAAAATTTGCTAGATAATCCCGGCTGGATACGACGACGACCCCGACTAAAGGAATTTCCCCTGACTCGCCTGGGGCAGAGTCAAACGGCCCAGGGACAATGGCAGGTGTTTGACCCTACCGCTTCAGCGCAAGCAGCTATGCAGTGGTCGCTCCGCAACGTTAAGCCTGCCATAGTGGTTTGGGAAAAGCAGCTCCCGGCAGAGAATCAGGTGGCTGGCCCCCAGTGGCAACCCCAACAGGACTTGTTGATTAGCGATCGCTTTGCCCGTGACTTTGTGGTGGAAGCGGAGGAAGATGGTCGGGCCTTTTTGCGCTTTGGGGATGGGGTGTTGGGCAAAGCGCCCAAGCGCGATACACCGCTCTACGCCTTGTATCGTACAGGCACGGGGCAGGCGGGGAATGTTGGCGCAGACACGCTGGTCAATATTATGGTGCAGTCCCACAACCTCAGGCCTGATGAACGTCAGCAACACCTGAATCTGTTGAGATCGGTTCTGCATCCTATCAATCCGCTACCAGCGCAGGGTGGGGTTGCCCCCGAACCCCTGGAGCAGGTGCGGCTGGATGCCCCTCAAGCCTTTCGAGAGGTGCTAGGGCGAGCCGTCACCGAGAAGGACTATGAAACCCTGACCGAGCAGTACCCTGGGGTGCAGCGGGCGGTGGCCAATCGCCGATGGACTGGCAGTTGGCACACCATTTTTATTGCCGTAGACCGGGCCGACAGTCGGCTGTTAGACGATGCCTTTCAGCAAGGTCTGCTGGCCCATCTGGAAAAATTTCGGCTAGCCGGGCACGATGTGGCGATCGAAAGCCCCCAGTTTGTGCCCCTCGACATTGCCCTGCAAGTGAGGGTCAAACCCGACTACTTTCGCAGCAATGTCAAAACAGCTTTGCTAGATAGCTTTAGTAACCGGGTGTTGCCGGGGGAGGTGTTGGGTTTTTTTCACCCCAACCAATTTACCTTTGGCCAACCTGTCTACCTCAGCAAAATCGTGGCCCAGGCGATGGGTGTCGAGGGTGTGACAGCCGCTACCGTCACTCGCTTTGAGCGCTGGGGCGATGCGTCTCAGGAGGGTTTAACACTAGGGTCATTGCGATTTGGACAATTAGAAATCGCCCAGCTCGATAACCTGCCTAACTTGCCCGAAAACGGTCGTCTGACGCTTGCGCTGGAGGGTGGCTTATGACCGGTAAAGAGATTCGTCCTATACCGATCTACAACCGTCCGGGGCTTGCTCAACTGGCCTACCGCATTGGCGACTATGCTAGTTTTCGACAGCGGTTGTTAGCCGCCCTGCCCACCGCTCTACGTTCTCTAGAGAGCGATGCGCCTCTGGCGAAACTCACCACTCGCGACAGCAATGACCCGGCTATTGCCCTGCTCGATGCCTGGGCGGTGGTGGCTGACGTACTCACCTTTTATCAAGAACGCATCGCTAACGAAGGCTTTTTGCGCACTGCTGCCGAGCGGCGATCGGTGCTGGAACTGGCCCGCGCGATCGCCTACGAGTTAGACCCCGGTGTAGCTGCCAGCACCTACCTCAGCTTCAAGGTTGAGGACGCCCCTGGTTCCCCCACGGTAGTGCCCATCCCGGCCCGCACCCAGATTATGAGCGTGCCCCTAAAGGATGAACTGCCCCAAATTTTTGAGACCACTGAAGACTTTACCGCCTACCTGGAGTGGAATGGTCTACGGCCTCGCCCCACCCGCCCTCAAAAGGTATATCCCCATACTCGCCAACTCTATTTGGCGGGCACCAGCACCCAACTGCAAGCAGGCGACTGGCTGCTGCTGGTAGATAACGTTGAAGAGCGGAAAGAATTTTTGCTGCCCTTAAGCAGCGTGGCCCCCAATACTAAAGCGGGTTATACCCTGGTGCGTTGGCCCCAGTCGCTGCCACACGTGACCACTCCCTTGCGACGACCGCAGGTGTTTGCCTTTCGTCAGCAGGCCCGACTGTTTGGCTACAACGCCCCCAATTGGGAGCAAATGCCCCCAGCGGTGAAGCTAGCTGCCGTTGAGAAGGGTGGGGGCACGATTCAGGGTGGTGTGTTTCGATCGGATAGTGATGGGCTGACTTGGCAGGCGGCCAGTCGAGGTTTGCCCAACAGCGATATTTTGTGTCTGGCTGTGCAGGGGAATCTATTGTTTGTCGGCACCCCTGACAAAGGCATTTTTCGCTCCACCGATCAGGGCCAAACCTGGGCTACTGCCAACGAAGGGTTAACCAGCATGAATGCTTTGGCGCTGCACATTGCAGACCAAGACGGAGGGTTTAATGGCGCTATTTTTGCGGGCACATCCAACGGTGGAGTGTATCGCTCTAAGGATCAGGGTAAAAACTGGGTAGCTATTAATCAGGGTGAAGTGCGATCAAGAAGGATCAATGCTTCCGATTCAGATTCAGATGATGAGTGGGAGCCGGTTAATACAGGCTTGCCATCAACCGTGGTGCGATCGCTATTAACCTATAGCAGCAGCACGAATCTAGGCACTGGCACAGTATATGGCAGAGGCACGAATATTAGGGGAGAAAATACTGTTTTCAAACAGCAGCTATTTGAAGATGGCACTATCACCATTGCAGGTCAAACTAGAGAGGTCACCTCTATTAATTCCGATACTTCAATCACTGTTGACAGATCTTTTGAATTCGAAAGCTTACCTCCTGGAACTAAATTTAGTGCACAAGCCAGGATTGATTATACTTACAGATTAAGTCCTTTGATTCCTATATCATCAGCTGTTGCAACTATTTCGATTCAAGGGAATACTGCAGGCACGATTTTTAGTATTGGCAATGATGTTCAAGGTCAAGGAACTTCTTTCTTAGAGCTTTCTCAAGGCATTCCTGATTCGATACGATCACTCCCAAGCTTGAATATTGGTAACCGTGAGATCACTATCACTATCACTTCCAATGGTCAGAGGCAAACAGTCAGAGATGTTTTCTCAAACACCCAACTAACCACTACGGATACTTTTACTAGCGATTATGTTGACCCTGGCACGTCCTTCACTCTACCCCAGGTATTCACCGGGAATTATA
>JBGTOF010000029.1:0-4018 GCA_041742695.1 Elainellales cyanobacterium
TCGGAGGTGGTGCTATGACGCTGGACTGGACAAGCCGCCGTGCCGATCGCCTGCGATCGCTCCCCCCCTATGTATTTGCCCGACTAGATGAACTGAAAGCGCGGGCGCGTGAACAAGGGCTCGATCTGATTGACCTGGGAATGGGCAACCCTGACGGCCCCACGCCCCAGCCGATTGTGGATGCGGCGATCGCCGCCATGCATGATGCACGCAACCACGGCTATCCACCATTTGAGGGCACGGCCAATTTCCGCAAGGCGATCACCGACTGGTACTATCGCCGCTATCAGGTGCCGCTTGACCCTGATGGGGAGGCGCTGCCGCTGCTGGGGTCGAAGGAGGGGCTGACCCACCTCGCGATGGCCTATATCAATCCGGGCGATACGGTGCTGGTGCCGAGTCCTGCCTATCCCGCTCATTTTCGAGGGCCAGCGATCGCCGGAGCCGATATTTATCCGCTGGTGCTGAAGCCCGAAAACAACTGGCTGATCGACCTCGCGGCGATTCCCGATGCGGTGGCACAGCGGGCCAAGGTGTTGTATTTCAACTACCCGAGCAACCCCACTGCCGCGACGGCGCCCCGTGAGTTTTTTGAAGACATTGTGGCCTTTGCCCGCCGCCACGAGATTTTGCTGGTGCATGACCAAGCCTATGCAGAACTAGCCTTCGACGGCTTTCAGCCCACTAGCTTGCTCGAAATCCCCGGTGCTAAAGACATTGGCGTCGAGTTTCACACCATGTCTAAAACCTACAACATGGCGGGCTGGCGCGTGGGGTTTGTGGTGGGTAATCGCCATATTATTCAGGGGTTGCGCACGCTCAAAACCAACCTAGACTACGGCATTTTTTCGGTGCTGCAAACGGCGGCAGAAACGGCGCTGCAATTGCCCGATGTGTATCTGCACGAGGTGCAGGCCCGCTACCGGACGCGCCGTGACTTTTTGATTCAGGGGCTGGCCGAACTGGGCTGGAATGTGGCTAAACCCCTTGCCACAATGTATCTCTGGGTTCCGTGTCCGCCCGGCATGACCTCTGCGAATTTTGCGCTAGAGGTGTTGCAGCAGACAGGGGTGGTGTTCACGCCCGGCAGTGCCTTTGGGGACGGGGGTGAAGGCTATGTGCGCGTTAGCTTAATTGCTGAGTGCGATCGCCTGGGTGAAGCGCTCCGCCGCATGAAAGATGCGGGCATTACCTATACCTCGGGGACTCAGGCCTCGGCCCCTAATCCTCAATCTCTAATCCCCAACCCCTAATCTCCAATGCCCCTTCAACAGCACCAGGGCCTCTTTGAAGCGCGCGCCTTTACCCGTCCCACGGCGGATCAGACGGTGACGTGCGCGGTGTTGATTGTGGGTGGCTCTACGGCAGCCTATACGGCGGCTCTGGTTACAGCCCGCGCCAATCTAGATGTGTGCTGGGTGATGCCCACTCAGATTGTGGGCGGGCAGTTTACTACCCAAGGGCTGCCTGCCTCAGACGATGGCGAGCTGCTGAAGCACCGTTCTGCCAGGGGCATCACCGGGGAAGAGTTTGCCATTTCTAAGGCGCAGCGGCAGTTTCGCGATCGCCAGCGCCAGCTTCAGCCCGTGCAGGGACAGGTCGTGTCCAATCCGGGGGGCGGCTGGGTGAGTCTGCTGTGCGCCAGTCCTGTGGTGGCGGCAACGGCTTTGAATGAGGCGATCGCCCCTTACCTGGAGGCGGGCAATCTCCGGCTGATTCCCCAGGCCGAGCCCACCCAGGTGCTCATGGAATCCACGAATACGGGGCGGCAGCGGGTGGTCGGCGTGCGGTTTTGGGAGGCGGGGCGATCGCTCTCCTTTACCGTGCGGGGACAGGTGGTGATCGAAGCGACGGATTTGGGAGATGTGTTGGAGCTGGGCAACATTCCCTCACGGGTGGGGCAAGAATCGCGGGCCGAAAGCGGGGAACAAATCCTGCCTCAGCAGGCTAAGCCGGAGTGCCAGCAATCCTTCACCTTTGGGGCGGTTGTGGAATGGGTATCGCCAGAGCATCAAGTGCCCATAGGTGCACCGGCGGGCTATAACCGCCAGCCGTGGCTCTTGGCGCAGCAGTTTGAGGATCGCTTTTGGTCGAAATCTGGCGGCAAGTGGCAGGCCGCGCGTCATTTTCTCGACCCGTTTGGCATCTTTCGCTATCGTCGCTTGGTGCGTCGGGCCCTTTCAGAGAATACCGTGAGCCGGGGAGATGTGACGGTGCTGAACTGGGGCGAGCATCAGCATGGTGAAACTGAGCAGTGGCTCTGCGGCAACGATTATCGCCTTGGTGAACTGGTCGGAGTTACTCGCGAAGAACGGCAGCGGCATTTGCAACAGGCGCGCGATCGCGCCCGGGCTTACGTTCACTTTTTGCAGCAGCGGGGCACCCCCCTCAAAGGCCGAGGCGACCTCACCTGGACCCCGGACGGCATTGCGCTAGAACCGTATATTCGCGAGGCGCGGCGCGGCATTGCCCTCACCACAATCCGCCATGAGGATGTCGCTAAAATCTTTTTTCCTAACCGGGCCCGCGCCCGCACCTTTCGCGATAGCGTCGGCATTGGGCAATACCACTATCTCGATTTGCACGGCAACGATCGCCCGGGCCATGCTAGCCTGCCGGGCGACAACGTGACGGCATTGCCCTTCACCCTATCGCTGGGGGCGCTAGTGCCCCGCGACACCGATGGACTGGTGCTCTCTGCCAAAAGTTTGGGCACCACCCACATCACCAATGCGGCCTACCGCATGCATCCGGTCGAGTGGGCCATTGGGGAGGCTAGCGGTTATTTGGCGGCGCTCTCAATATGGGCGCAGCGGCAGCCGCGCGACATCGCCACCCAACCCGCGCTAACCCGCAAGTTGCAGGGGCTGCTGACCCGCAACCATATCCCCATTGTGTGGTTTGATGATGTCGCCCACGATGATCCCGATTTTGAGGCGATTCAGGTGATGGCGGCAGCGGGCATCATTCAGAGCGAAAGCCTTGCCAATCTGCACTTCAACCCTGAAGGCACCGTCAGCCGCGCGGCTGTGGTGACGGCACTGCGCCATCTGTTGAATACTTCTCCCATCACTCCAAGCACGCCAACCTTTGCGGATGTGCCGCCAGACCACTGGGCCTATAGCAATATTGAGGCGCTGGTTGCAGCGGGCATTGTGGCTGGTGTGGGGCATGGCCGCTTTGCCCCCGATCGCCCGATTACCCGAGAACACTTGTCGTTTTTGGTGAAAAACGCCCGACCTCAAGCCTATAGTCGCGCCTTTGCCAATCTCTCGGGCGATCGCACGTCGTTGCGCCGCCGGGAACTGTCGCGAGCGTTCTATGCCCTCATCTCTGATTAGTTTGAATTAGTGTCAGTTCAGCCAAGGCCAAACTGACGGTAAAGTAGTCAAGCAAACTGGCAAAAACTTTAGACTCTACATGGCCCCCTAAATCCCCCAATTCTGGGGGACTTTTAGACTCTGTCTCCCCCCAGAATTGGGGGGTTGGGGGGGCAAATCATACTTGTCTTCAGCAACGCCTCCGTCAGCTATATCAACAACATCTGGGGTTTCACCATCGAGTCCCGCTAGCCTATGCCTTTAACCCTGTTGAAAGCCAGGATGTGGGCGCGGTGGACGTCACATCCGGGCTTTTTCTATCTAGCCGTTCCTCGGCGATCGCCCCAATACCGTCATATACTGCCCATCCGCAAACGGCGCAGGAATAATCGGCGTAAACTGCGCTCGATCCGTCGCCACTTTTTTCACATACAGCTCGTTCATCAGATGGATCACCTGATCGCGTGTGCCGATGATCCATACCTGCGCGTTGCTCTCGCCCTGGTGCGATCGCACCAGCGCCTTAATCTCAGAACTCATGGGTTTTGCCTCGCTAATGAGATGTGTCGAAGAAACGCACTCGGGGACGTGGTTGACCCAACCACTTGTCAGCATTAGCGAGGCGCTTGATAATCATCAAAGCCTGGCTCCTGCCCACGTCAGGAGTCAGGTCAGCTGGTTAGCGAGTGTTGGCGCAC
>JBGTOF010000121.1:0-2168 GCA_041742695.1 Elainellales cyanobacterium
AATAATGACTCAATCTGCGCTTGTATAGCGGCAGGAAGCTTTGCCCCAGTCGGTCCAAAAAACTTAATGCCATTATCTTCAGGCGGATTGTGGCTAGCAGAAATCATCACTCCGCCTGCGGCCTGCATTTGCTGCGTCAAACAGGCTACCGCAGGCGTCGGGCAAAGCCCCAGATGCCACACCTCTACGCCCGCTGCCGATAACCCAGCCGCTAGCGCCTTGGCCAATCCCTGGCTAGAATTCCGAGAATCTTGACCGACCAATACGGGTTGCTCTGCGGTTCCTTTCAGCACGGTTCCGGCCCAGAACCCTACCTGAAACGCCAGCGCAGGCGTCAAGACATCCCCCACTCGCCCCCGAATGCCGTCGGTGCCAAACAGGCGAGCCGAAGGCAGCGTCAGCAGCCCACTCCATTCTGAAACCCTCTCAATCTCAGACCAGCTAGACGCCTGAGACTCAGTCGTCACGGTTAGCCCAGAAGCCAAACTTTGCGAAACTGGAGACAAAACCATATCCTCACTTCACTCCACACATCACACTTCAGTGGAGCATATCACTTGTCGATTAAGAAGTCTAAACACCTATTGACAACAGGTTTGATGATGCTCTTCTTAGACAGGATAATACTCAAACTATCGCGCTGCATCTGTTTTCTGGGATATTTTGATGCAGTCGGGCGATCGCCAATCTACTCCCTCAAACATTCCAAAAATTAGAAGTTTCAAACGGGTGTTCAACTGACTCAGGGCTTCAGCTAGTGTCATCCCAGTTCAACAGCATTCATGACACAGATCAGGGGGCCGAGTTGCTGTATTATCCACGCTCTATACACTAGTCCAGGATAAACTCGTTAAAATTCAATCCCAGCCTTGACTAAGTGCTGCTCCATTTCTGCCCAACTTATGCCTTTCTGGATATACTGTGGCGATTGGGGATTATACGGCCCATGCAGCCGATCAATGCTCAGAATAGTGCTGTCATCGGGCAAAACTAATACATCCGGATCAGCCGCTGTAGGCCGCATCAGCGAACTAGAAAATCCCCGAAAAAAAAGCACTTCATCGTCTTCCCCAGCAACAGTAGCCACCACTCGCAACACCTCATTGGGATGTTGGGCTGTATAGTGCTCAAGACGACGACTGATAGAAAGAGCCACAACTTGCGCTTGCCTAAAATTGAACAACCCGGTAAAACTCAACTCTCAATTGTTTCTAAATCTCCGCATAGTAGATACAGCAAGTGGATCTCGCTGCATCTACTGCCCTATCAAACCAGAGCAATCTGCAATTTAAGAGATCGAAACTTAGAAAAGTACTTGTTGGAGAAATAACATGCCGTGAGGAAACTGACAGGGATAACCGTGCAGATTTAAAGTCAAGGCTGCAGGTATCGTGACTTTAGGCACACATTGGGCCATCTCACTATCTATACCTAACCAAAAATTCAACGTCCAAGTTCAAATCACATAGCATTGGCCAGAGCAGTGATTCCTACTCCTAGGATAGAGATCGAATCATCCTCACTTACTCACTCATCTCGTCCTTAATAGCGGGGCGTGCTCTTAAAGGCTGCGCATCTAGATAGGGGTAACATTACTGCTGTACCTATGTACCTATCCAGGGAGTAGGCATTAGAACCCACCCCAACGTGGTAAGGGTGTCCTTAAGGGTCCAAGCCTTATATTCTCGGTGATTGAATATTGTATTGGCCTGTACGCCCTTAAGGACTAAAGAGATAAAGACAGACGAGGGAACAAATATCCACAGCTCAATGGAGCTAGCAGAATGCTTGATTGCGCGATGGAGTCGTCTATACTTTAATCTTCCTCAGATTCATCTCCGTCTTCATCTAACTGCTTCAGACGAATATGCTTGCGGCCAAGAGAAATTTCAAATTCATCTCCAGGCTTGAGATTCATCTGCTTGGTATAGGCAGAGCCAATTAGAAGGTTGCCGTTGGACTGCACGGTAATGCGATAGCTGGCGCTGCGCCCGCCTCTCCCATTTGACCCATGCTTACCGTCTAGTTCAATTCCCTCAGCTTCAATCAAAGCATTCAGGAACTTCATCATATTGACGCGCTCTACACCATTTTTTGTGATGGAGTAGTAGCCGCATTCTTTTGCCTTTTCCTCTTTGGTGAGGTTTTCTAGCTGTTTTACTTTCGCT
>JBGTOF010000123.1:0-2632 GCA_041742695.1 Elainellales cyanobacterium
GGAGAAAACCCAATCCGCAGATCCATTATTTTTTAGCGAGTCCCTAAACACTGCTGAGCCAATCCATACCCTACACCGTGTAGCCTCTCGCAACTTTATTAAATTGCTCTACATTTTGCAACATTTCTATTCTCGTGCGCCTGGGCAATTCTTCTAATGCGTTTCTAGTCCTGGGGTTTGCCTTACTTGAGTAATACGGTTGCTGAACCGGAGTGGTTGCTTTGATCTTTGCCGCAATTCGATTCTATGCTCAGTGTTCACGGTGTCGGTGGCCTACCATTGAAGAACCTACGATGGTGGGGCGATCGCCCTCCGTTGTTTTATCTGCCAGCCGCACGTCGATTGCGCCGTCAGCTAAAAGCAAATCGGTGGATTGGCTGTTTATTTCCGATATTCAGGCGAACACTGGCAGCAGCTTGGCTGTGACGCGCTCCAGCAATTCATGGTTCAAAGGCTATTGTGTTATGTCTCACTCTTGCAACAGTAGCCCAGATCGTGTGCCCGACGCACCCACGTTGCCCACAAGCGACGACATCAAACACTATGCGCGTCAGCTTGGGTTTCACAAAGTAGGCATTGCCTCAGTAGAGCCTACAGTAGAGCCCACTGCCAGCTTCAACTCAGAACCCCAGACCTCGGAGCCTGATGGCGAGGGAATCGCAGGGTCTGTTGAAGTTCCCCTAGAGAGAGACGATGGCGATCGCCCTAACGATGCCGTAGCGTCCTCGACAGAGTCTTCTCAATCTGAGGCAGCGCTAAGCCGCTGGCTAGCTCAGGGATACCATGCCGGGATGCAGTGGATGGAGCGCCCGCAACGCCAAGACATTCGCCAAGTGATGCCCGAGGTGCGATCGCTCATTTGCGTGGCGCTCAACTATTACACACCGCATCAACATAGTGAGTCGGGCGATCGCGCCAAAATCTCACGGTATGGCTGGGGGCGTGACTACCACCGCGTGCTGCACAAACGGCTCAAAGCACTAACCCAGTGGCTAACTGCCCAGCATCCCAGCATTCATGCCCGCTACTATGCCGACACAGGCCCCGTGCAAGACAAACTGTGGGCTGAGCGAGCAGGCATTGGGTGGATTGCCAAAAACAGCAACCTGATCACACGGGACTACGGCTCTTGGGTGTTTTTAGGTGAAGTGCTCACCAATCTCGAGCTAGCGCCCGATCGCCCCCATCTGCCCCACTGTGGCACCTGCACCCGCTGTCTCGATGCCTGTCCCACCCAAGCGATTGTGGAACCGTTTGTGGTGGATGCCAATCGCTGCATCGCCTACCACACCATCGAAAATCGCGACCCTGAATTGCCAGAGGCGATCGCCCCCCATCTACAGGGATGGGTTGCAGGCTGCGACATTTGCCAAGATGTATGCCCCTGGAATGTCCGCTTTGCCCAAGAAACCAACATCGCCGAGTTTCAGCCCTATCCCTGGCACATCAACCCGCCCTTAGAGGAATTGGCAACCCTGAGTGATGAGGACTGGGGCGATCGCACCCCCGCATCCGCCCTACGCCGCATCAAACCTGCCATGATCCGCCGCAACGCCCGCGCCAACATCATCTCTCAACCTTAAGTAGAGACGTCTACTGCATCAGTACTCGCCGCAACAGAATTGTAAGCCCCTCTCACAAAATCTATAAATTGGTTAAGTCTGGCTCTGCTGCAAACCTATTTTAAAGCTGTAGTGCAAACTCTGAAAATTCAGAATTACGAACCGCATCTACAACGTCACTATAGTTCTCAATCAAATCACCATAAGGACGATCAATCACTTTTTTAGTAGTAGGGGGGCGCTGAAAGCTCGGCTCAACCAGAATAAACTCTGCTAATTTTTGAATTAAATTTGATTCTTGGATATTTAGCAGACTCTCTTGATTCCCGTTCACCACATTATTAAGCTCCTCATAGAAAAGCTCAGACATTTTCCCGTCTTTGAGGATATTTTTGAAATACTCCCTATCTTGAGTAATTTCTCTGCTCTTCTCCAAGAGCCAAGCAATATTGATCTTGTATTGACCCTCAATAGCAGCATCACCGTGACAATGCCAAACATTTCTGAGCGATGCGATCTGTTCAGAAATACCTATATGAATTACGTTTCTTCTAACTAGGTGGATCACACGAATATCATTTCTGACAAAGTAGTCAGTTAGATAAATAGAATCTAAAGATGGTCGCCTATAAACAGGATTCAAGAACCGAAGCTGATTGTATTTAATATTAATTCCAACTGCCGTAAGCTGCTCTCTCTTCTCCTCAGGCACCAATTGAACTAGGTATTCAAAAAAGTCCTGAACAAGCACATCCGCATCTTCAGCAATATAGGGGGGATAAGGACGAAGCGTTTGCTGCTCTACAAATGAATGCCAGGTATAATCATAACCAGATGTATGCAAAACCTCTGCAAAGCAATGCACGTTGGGATGCGTGTCTAATAACTGCGTCAAGAAGTGAGTTCCCGATCGCTGCTGACTCACAAGGGCAAAGTAAAGCATTACCGTTAGACCTTAATATTCAGAAATGTTCAGAGTTTAACGTCTTACCGTTGGACGCATAAAATCAAACCTCATCAAGAAGTAGACCGCACCCAGGTCTGCGAAAAAAGTCTCCAAGATAACGGAA
>JBGTOF010000168.1:0-11879 GCA_041742695.1 Elainellales cyanobacterium
CATGTGTGCGCCCACCGTAGAGCCTTTGCCGGGAACATACTGAAATACGCCGTCGGGAATGCCTGCTTCTACCAAAATTTCTGTGATTTTGGCGGCGATGACAGACGAGGTTTCAGCCGGTTTGAGCAGGGTGCAGTTGCCTGCAACCAGAGACGCGACCGTCATGCCCACAGGAATGGCTAATGGAAAATTCCATGGCGAGATAATCAGCGAAATGCCACGGGGTTGGTAATGATAGCGGTTGGTTTCGCCCACCACGTCATAGTTCACGCCGGCATCTAGTCGCTCCATTTCGGCAGCGTAGTAGCGGCAGAAATCGATGGCTTCCGACACTTCGGGGTCGCCCTGACCCAAGGCTTTCCCCGTCTCTAGCGCCATCCAAGCGCAGAGTTCGGCGCGACGCGCTTCCAGAATATCTCCGGCGCGACGAATGATGGCGGCACGCTCCGCTGCGGGGGTTTTCTTCCAGGTTGCAAAGGCGGCTTTGGCAGCGGCGATCGCCCCATCGGCCTGTTCCACACTTAGCAGCCCCACTCGACCCACCACCTCATCCGGGTCGGAGGGGTTGAGTGAATCTACAAAGTTGAGCGTGTTGACCCGCTCACCATTCACCAACGGCAAGTAGGTGTTGCCTAACTGTTGCCGTACAATGTCCACCGCCGCGAGGTGTTCGTTGCGCTTGGCGGTAGCGGCATAGTCGGTGTCAGCCGCAGGGGAAAAGGGCACATTGGGAGACTTGGTAGGAGACGGCGGCGAAGCATGCTGATCGTCGGATTGCAGGTGAGGAATTGCGATCAATTCTTCAACGGGTTTGTCTTCTAGGTTTTGCCGCAGGAAGGAGGTGTTGGCGGTGTTTTCGAGCAATCGGCGGATCAGATAGCTCATGCCGGGAATGAGTTCGCCATAGGGGCAATAGACCCGGACGCGGTAGCCTTGAGCCACCAGCGCCTTGGCGAGTTTATCGGCCATGCCATAGAGCACCTGCAGCTCAAAGCGGCGGCGGGAAATGTTAAGTTCTTGGGCAATGGCGATCGCATAGGCTTGCGACCGCACATTGTGACTCCCAATCGCTGCGTAGAGATACTCATGGTTCTCCAGCAGCATCCGTGTCAACAGCTCAAAGTTATAGTCAGTCGATTCCTTCCGCTGAAACACCGGAACCTCCCAGTGATTCTGCGCCGCCTTAATGGTTTCCTGATCCCAATAGGCCCCTTTTACGAGGCGAATAGTAATGGGAGTGCCCCTCTGTTTGGCCCAGTCGATCAGTCCCGTCAGATCTGCTTCCGTGTCTTTCAAATACGCCTGCAACGTCACCCCAATGTCTGATCGGGTGCGGAATTCTTCTTCCATCAGCACTTCTTTAAGAATGGCGATGGTCAGGTCTTTATAGGCGTATTGCTCCATGTCAAAGTGGATGGCTGCGCCCAACTCTTTGGCCTTGCGAAGCAGAATGCGGGCGCGATCGCACACCTTCTCCTGGCTTCCCTTCGCATCCAGCGGGTCAAACTGGGAATAAAACGCCGTGAGCTTGACCGACACCTGCACCTTGGGCAGCGCTTCACCCTCTGCCTCATCAATTTGCGGCACCTTATTCCAAGATTGGGATGCCTGAGTTAATTGCTCCAGCAGTTCGATATACCGATCGAGGTAGGATTGCGCCTCTGCCTCGGTGATTACCGCCTCGCCCAGCAGGTCAATGGTGAAACCCATCTTATCCTTCCGCAGGGTTTCAACGGTTTTGATCACCTGCTTAATGGTTTCGCCCGAAATATATTTGTGAGCCAGGGTCTCTGTAGCGCCTGTAACCGTTGTGGCGGCCACCTGCCCCGGCATAGAATCCGCATTCGCAAAATTCAGCAATCCCTTTAGGGCGCTAGGCAGCTCTACATCCTCTTGGCTGAGATATTCCTGCATGTGACGGGCAATCTCGGCCTTGCTCTGGAGCGAAGGCAAGCAGTCGATGAAGCGAAACAACTGCACGCGCAAGCCAGGGTTGCTCATGGCAAACCCCAGCATTTTGTCATCCCAGCGCATTTGGTCGCGCATTTGGGCAAAGAGAGAGCGATTTTCCCGCGTGGCAGAGAGTAATTGGCGGGCGATCGCCTGAGTTTTCGATTCGTAAGCCGTGTTAGAAACGTCAGTAACCACGGATAATTCAACTCCACATGCGTCTAGATAAGGGATAGCGATCAAGTCGTGAGCTAATAGCGATCTTAAATGTAAGAATTTGCAGGTCTAAGCCCCTATCCAAATCCTTACACATTTATAACGGCTCAAAGAGCACCTGAAATAACGCTAACTCAATAAAACCCCGCCCTACGACATCGTCCAATAAAACAAACCTATCGCAAGAACTCTCACAGATGTGCTTTTTCATACTTTAATTTTGTACAAAGGAATACAAAAGAGTTCTGTTACGCCAAACAGCGGGAAAACCTCGGCTTCTAAGTTTATGGGAATAAACGTCCACCAACAGGATGACTTTGAAATGTCTTTAGTAATAAAAAATCATTTCATAATTGAATTCTGATCTAACCTGAAATGCGTCTTTAGAGGGTGCCATAGGCGAATAGAAAATGCATCAGGTATAGGGCAATACTAAACCGCAGTTTTTTTGGTTGTTTTGGCGACATACTTACTCGTTTTAGCGCGTTACATTAGTTGACTAAGATGAGAGCATCGACCATCAAAACAGTTTAGAATGTATCTAGTTGTTACTTTTTCTGTCTGAAGCTTGTACTTTTAATGTGACTGCTTTTGAATTGTATGTGGAGGGAGTCAGTTTGATAAATTCATGTATTCCATCCTGACAAACCACCCATACACCACCTGCAGCGATCATTACTCAGCATCTTTAGAGATTTGTATCCGTCACTTCAATAATTCCTATCTCTTGGAGAATATTTTTTCGGTCAATGCATAGTTTATTCTCAGGCAATAAGAGTCAACAAAAAGCACGGGCATTTTGCAATTCTCTTTCTAAGGAAAGGTTCATCTCTAAAGCCCTTGGTGTATCTGAAAATTAAAAGTGACTAACTCTCGTAAGTTGACAATCGCTAGCACATTTATTTAGCCAAACGCTACGTCAAAAATAAGATCAAGAATTTGAGATTTAAGCGAGTATGAGGGAATAATAAGTTGACGATAGTTTCGCTAACGTGCTGCACCGACGCATTGTTTTCTCTCTCTTTCCCTAGCGGTGTCATTAGAGTTAGTGTCCTCGCTTAGCATTAGCAAGCGTGACATCTAAATACTTATCCCAAGAGGCTTTGTTTTTTTCTGGGCTGCACTGACTAGACCTGTTAAGACGATGATTCTAATCAGATGATTTAGAACGTTTGCCCTACCTTTGATTAGCCGGTTTGATGTGGCGGTTTGATCGAGAGATTTGACTACAAACTGGTTAATCACAACTTTAAGAAAAAATTTGAGACTATACCGTTATGACCACATGTCCTTGCTGTTCAAATACACTCCTACGTCACGCGCGGCAAAACCGTGTGTATTGGTTTTGCTCATCGTGCTGGCAAGAGATGCCAGATTTAGAAACCTTAGTGCTAACAAATTCTCGAATATCGGGACTGAACCAACCGACCACACGAGAACTCGAATCGGTATAGGCGGATGCCAACTCTGGACTAATAGCTGGCATTAAAGTTCGCGTTCCAATTTGGGTGTGATGGCAAAGCGATCATGCCCAAACCCATCGCATCAAGACGACTTCTGTGAGCTAAACTTGCGAGGCAAGAATGCTCCAGGATAATAGGTCATGAATTTGCCGCTGATCTTCGACGTTGTGCTGGGCGCTGTGTTTATTTTGCTGATTCTGAGCCTGCTGGCCTCAGAAGTGCAGGAGTTAATTGCCACAGTGCTACAGTGGCGCGCTGAGCACTTAAAGAAGTCAATTGAAAACTTAATCTTGGGGCCTAGCAAGCTTGACCCCACTACGCAAGAATTTGTCGATCAGCTGTATAACAGCTCGCTGATTCAGGCGCTTAATCAGGAGGGGCGGGGAATTCTGCCTGGAGTGTTTAAGGGGCTGACCCGGGGTGTAGGTGCGGTATTACGGAAAATCTTTGGCTGGCGTGATGTGTTTGCGGGGCAAGGCACTGGGCCGTCTTATATCAATTCTGAGGTTTTCGCCGATGCCCTGCTGGAACAGCTGGATCTGGAGACAATCAGCCAGCGGATTAGCGAGCTGACATTTCGCCAGTTTAGTGATGACCGGCTGGGGCAATTGCAGGATGTGCTGCAAGCGCTGCGCCATAGCGTGGGCGATCAATACCTGTTGGAAGCGGAGTTTGACCGACTGCGGCAGCAGCTTCTTCAAGTGCAGGATGATTATCGCAGCAGTCGCGTAGGGCTAGAACAAGGCGTGGATCTGGCGATCGCCCAAATTATTAGCTTTATCGATTACTGCGAAGCGGCATTGAAAAACGACAACTTCTGCAAAGACATTATTCGGACGCGGCTGCCGTTTCTGAAACAGTCTGTAGGGATGAAGCAGCTCGAACCTACGGTGTATGAAGTGGTCGCGATGATTTTAGAAGGCGATCGCCCGTTTCCACCCGATATTGCTGACCTAGTGACCGACATCCGGGCTCGGGTTGCGACCCTTCCTGTAGAGCTGCGCCACAATATCGTGCTGCTCGCAAAACAGGCTCAGGTGCGATCGCACAGCCTGCGCGAGGGCGTGATTCAACTGGATGAGGAGATGCAAGCCTGGTACAACCGCTCCATGGAGCGTGCCTCTGGAGTATATCGCCGCAATGCCAAAGGGGTTGCTATCATCCTCGGCATTTTGCTCGCCACCGCAACCAACGCTGATACCTTTTTGATTATCGATCGGCTCTCGCGAGATACCCTGCTGCGCACGACCATTTCCCAAAGTGCCGATCAGCTGCTAATGCGCCCGCTAGAAACAGCCCCCGCCCCATTCCCGGCAGATGGGGGCGCGGTTGTACCGCTGCCCAGTGGCGGCACTCTAGAAACTGATCTGACTCTGCTGCGCGATGCCGTCAGCAACGTGCTGGACGAAATTCCATTGCCTATTGGCTGGACGGCTCAAAATCTAGCGCGGCAACTGCCGACCGACCGCAGTTGGGTGTTATCAATTCCTCAAATGCTGCTGGGCTGGGTAATTACCGGCATTGCCGTGTCAATGGGGTCGAATTTCTGGTTTGACTTGCTGAAGCGGGTGGTGCAAGTTCGCAATACCGGCGCTCCTCCCAACGCCCGCAAAGATTAGGCAAAGTGCCAAGCCATATAGTCCCAGGACGTTGCCCGCCAAGGCGTAGGCTTTGCGAGTGGGCGCTAGTCCTCTGCAAACAGTCCAGTGCCCCGGAGCGCATCTAGAAACGCAAACACGGCTGGAGGATGCAGCACGTGGGTCAGTACCGCTGCGCCAATAACTCGTTCTAGCGGCACCGGGAGCGATCGCACCTGCACTTCTTTCGGAATAGGGAGCGCCGCCAACCTGGGCAGAATCGCTGCCCCTAGCCCCTGCGCCACCATGCTGACAATGGTGGAATCTTCCTTGACCTCATACCCAACTTTAAGCTCTTGTCCCGATAGAGCCCAGTGGTCGCGCACAGCAGAGGTGCATTCGGCATAGTTATACAAAATGAAGGCGTAGGATGAGAGCGCATCCCAGGTGAGGGAGTGGGGGACGGGAGTGGCGCTGGGGGGCAGCAACACCACAAATTCATCGCGGGCGATCGCCCACGTCTCAAATTCTTCAGCTCGGGGCAGTGGCACTAGGCCAATATCTGCCTGCCCTTCGCGCAAGGCCTGTTCTACAGCCGTCGGCTCTGCTTCTATCAAGCTGACGTCAATCGTGGGGAAGCGATCGCCAAATCGAGCCATATGGGACGGCAACAGATGAGTAGCAGCACTGCGAAACGAGGCAATGCGAACCTTGCCCCCCTGCAACCCCTGTGCTAGGTTCACCTCATAGTCAATTTTGTCCCGCAGCGTTAGGATATCGCGCGCGTGGCCCAGCACTCGCTCTCCCAACGGCGTGGGATGAGCCCCAAATCGTCCCCGCGCCAGCAGCGATACCCCCAGTTCTTCTTCAAGGGCGGCGATCGCCCGGCTCACTGCCGACTGCGAAATATCCAACTGCAAGGCTGCGGTCGAAAAATTCCTGCATTCCACTACCGCCAGTAAGATCCGCAGGTGCTCTGTGTTCATAGCTGCATCTATTCGCAAACCGCATGGATACGACCCGCAATGAGAGTTGTTTCTACTGGAGTCTTGGGATTAATTGGAAGGAAGGGCATAAATAATTGTAAAGCAGGATTGAAGCGCGCACTGCACCCTCAGACCCTGCGACAAAACCTGGTTAACGATCTGAGCCAACCCACTGCACTCATAGAAACCATGTTTGAACTGATTTCCTACAAAAAATTCCGCGATACACCCAGCGTCCAATTCTTCGATATTACAATTCCTACCTCAAACGCTCGTGACTTGGTATACCACGATGGGCCTGCCACTAGCCCCAACAATAGCCCCGAAGGGTTCTGGCAGTTTTATCTGCATCCCAACCAAGAAGATAACCTGCTGGCATTATCGGGTGGGCGCACCTTTTATCTGGTGAACCTATTATGGCAACAGCCTTTCCATATTGTGCGGCTCCAGGCTAACGGTGACATTCTGCGGATTCCCCCCGGCACCTTTCACCGCTCTGTCTCTGACCCCCAGGGGTCGCTGGTGCTAAACCAAGCCGTCCGCACTATGCAAGCCACGGTTGAGCGTGAGTTTCGGGTTTACAACAGCTATCAGATTCCGCGCTTGCTGCAGGTCACGTCGCAAGCCTCGCCACCGCCGATGCTGCACGGCGTCAATCGCAGTCAACGTCGCGCGGCTTAGGCGATCGCCCAAACCCATTTTCCTTGCCACGGTTCGCTCGGGTAATTCCGCCTAGGTTTTGGGGCATCGCGCGATGCCCCAAAACCCTTTTAACCCCAGAGAAGTTCGAGGGCGTTGTTTAGCCCCGCGCTGCGGGACTGAAACAACACTAAACCATGCTGCCTGCATTGCAAGCAGCATGGTTTTAGGCATGGGTCAAACTGTCGTTAACCTAGTCTGATGGGAAAGCCATTGTTTATGTGAAATCCTCATTGAGTAAGGGTTTCAACTACTGAATCCATCAATCAGGGCTAACCTTGGGCGATCGCCCTTGGGGCCAGCTTTCGCTGTCGAGGAATGTGAATCACAAACTCGGTTCCTTCGCCTAACGTGGAGCAGCAATACATCTTGCCGCCATGCTTCTCCACCACAATTTGATAGCTGATTGACAGTCCCAGACCTGTGCCTTTGCCCACTGGCTTAGTGGTGAAGAATGGGTCAAACAGCTTAGGCACTATATGAGAGGGAATACCCGGCCCATTATCGGCGACACGGATGATGACGTTGGCCCCATCCGGTTCTGTGGAAAGGGTGATAGCGGCAGGCTCTTTACTGCGGCCTGCGGCTTTGGCTTGCATCTGATCCGTTTCAAGCGCATCAATGGCATTGGCCAATAAGTTCATAAACACTTGGTTTAGCTGCCCAGGATAGCACTCGACCAAAGGCACGTCACCATAGTGCTTGAGCACCTGAATACCTGACTGGCTGGGTGTTTGCCTGAGGCGATTTTGCAAGATCATTAAGGTATTGTCGAGCCCTTCGTGAATATTCACGGTTTTAAACTCGGCTTCGTCCAGGCGCGAGAAGTTCCGCAGCGAACAAATAATTTCGCGAATTCGCTCAGCTCCGACCTGCATTGAGGTGATCAGTTTGGGGAAGTCGTCACGGACAAACTCGAGTTCGGCATCCTCTAGGGCGGCTTGCAGGCGTCGGGTGGGGTGGGGATGCTCCTGCTGGTACTGGTCGATGAGACTGAGCAGGGTATGGGCGTAGTGCTCGGTGTGGGTGAGGTTGCCGTGGATGAAGTTAACGGGGTTGTTGATCTCGTGAGCCACGCCTGCGACCAATTGCCCCAAGCTCGACATCTTTTCGGTATGGATCAGCTTACTCTGGGCTTGCTGCAAATCGGATAGCGCATGGGAGAGTTCTGCCGTGCGAGCGTCTACACGCTGCTCAAGCTCGGCGTTGGTGGTTTCTAGCTCGGCAAAGGAGTCCCGCAGCTGGTGGGCCATGCGGTTAAAGGTTTGGTGCAGCGCATCCAGTTCGGTAATGCCCGAAGCGGTTAAATGCTGTTGCAAATTGCCCTGGGCGATCGCCTCTGCGGCCAAGCTCAACTGCAAGACCGGCTGAGCAATCCACTGAGACGCCAGAATGCCAATCCCGGCGGCGACCAGCAGCGCCAGCGCACAGAGAAAAACGGTACTGCGGGTGTTGGCATCAATTTGGGCCATAAAGTCTGATTCGGGTAGCGTGATCACCACGAGCCAGTCTAGGCCGTCGGTGCCACGCCACGGAGCAACCTGCACAAACTGCCGTTGTCCATTCCAGGTCAGCTGAAACTCTTGGTCAGTGGTGATGTTATCGAGGGGCTGAGCCTGCTGCAAGGTAGTGGCGATCGCCCGAATCAGCGGATTAGGGCTGTCTTGAGCGGCATAGCGCTGGGTTACCCCATCCTCTCGATAGAGAATTGGCTGACGATCAGAGCTGCCCACCAATAGACCTTGGCGATCGATCACAAATACTTGTCCCGAGGGGCTAATTTGCAGCGACTGCAAATAGCGGCTGATGCCCGTCAGCAGCACATCCACATTGAAAATGCCCAGTAGATTCTGCGCCTTGTCATAGAGCGGATAGGTTGCTGCGGCAGTGGCGTAGTAGTGAATTCCTAAATCAGCGGCGGTTTCAGGATCCTGAAGGGTGGCAGCAGCCGTTTCAGTTTCGGTATTGTTGATCTCTGCAACAAACACCGGACTCCAAGAGGGCTCGCCTGCCTCTAGCGCGTCTTGATAGTCGGGTAGAGGATCGTAATCGTAGCGTTGCACCAAGCGGGTGCGGTTGCCCTGATCGTCGGTTAAGTAGTCCGCAGCTTTGCCGTCGCCCGGCAGATTTTCAAAGACGAGGAGATCTGTTCCGTTGAGGTAGCGCCCTGCGCCAACCTGGGTTCCATCGTTCAGCACATAGCCAATGTAGTTGATGGTGTCAAAGACCCGAGCCTCACTCCAAAACTGCTTCTCTGCCGCATCTGGTTGATCAATCCGAAGTTGCCCAGCGGCGATCGCATCGGCATTGAGTCGGTTAAGCTGTTGCGGAATCGACAGGTATAAATCTAGGTGCTCATCTACCTGTTGGTTGGCTTTATCGACCAGTTGATAGGCTAAATCATTGACCGCCTTTTGCCCGTTCCGAAAGGAGAGGTAGCCCACCAAGCTAACGGCCAGCAAAATTTGACAGACCACCGTCAAAATTAGAACGGAACGCAGGCCAATTTTGCGTGATGCCCGTTCTGCAACACCTGGAATTCGAAATACCATCGTCTACTCAACCCAGAGAACAAAATGTTACACAAGTTAGGGTGCCCAACCTAGGGTATAAATCACAACAGTCAAACCCTGAGTCTGGCTGGAATCACCGCCTCAACCCTTCAGATTGGCTTTACACTGGGTGGATAAGCTAGTAGACCAAACCCACAAAATTCTGTAAGTTTTTGTGCTGTTAGCGCTGCAAGCGATATAAGGGTGTCGGTCTAGATTTTTTAAGTTGCTGTTGTCCGTAACGCGCACCCACACGTGCATGCGTTTCATAAGCGCCTGGGTCAATCTCCTGTGTATGCTGATCTCTCTAAATATTGAAAATTTTGCGCTGGTTGACCGACTAGAACTGGACTTTGGCGCTGGACTAAACGTGCTCACGGGCGAAACCGGAGCCGGAAAATCCATCATTTTGGATGCGCTAGATGCAGCGCTGGGCGGCAAGGTCAGTGGGCGTGCGGTTCGCAGCGGGGCCGATCGGGCTGTGATTGAGGCCACGTTTCGGTTGGACGGTTCGCTGCATACGTGGCTGGTGGAGCAGGGGATTGAAGCGCTGACCGATGGAGCCGATGATGCCACCCACCTCGTCTGTAGTCGCGAGATGACCGCAGGCAAGGGCAGCGTTCGCAGCCGTTCGCGGGTGAACGGGGTGGTGGTTAATAAGCAGCAGATCGAAGAGTTGCGCGATCGCCTAGTGGAAATTACAGCCCAAGGGCAAACGGTGCAGCTGGGGCAGCCGAGCCTGCAGCGGGAGTGGCTAGATGCCTTTGGCGGTGCTGCTGTGTTGGCCCAGCGAGAGGCGATCGCCCAGCATTATGCGGCCTATCAGCAGGCCACCCAAGCGCTAGAAAAACGCCGCCAGCTTGAGCAACAGCGGCAACAGCAGTTGGACTTGTTCGAATATCAGGTCAAGGAGCTACGCGAAGCCGCCTTAGAAGACCCAGATGAGCTAGACCATTTAGAGCAAGAGCGGCAGCGGCTCGGCCACACCGTAGAGCTAAAAGAGCAGAGCTATGCCGTCTATCAAGCGCTCTATGACAACGATGAGGGGCAGGCCTGCGCTGACCTGCTCGGGCGCGCCGAAGGGCTGCTGACCGATATGGTGACCTATGATAGCGAGCTGCAGTCGGTGCTGAATTTGGTGGCAGATGCGCTGGCCCAAGTTGAAGAGGCCGGTCGCCACATTAATACCTATGGCGATGGGCTAGAAGCTGACCCCGACCGCCTGCAAGAGGTAGAGCAGCGGATCATTCAACTCAAGGGAATTTGCCGTAAGTATGGCCCCACGTTGGCTGAGGCGATCGCCCATTATCAGCAGCTTCAAGGCGATTTGGATAACCTCACGGGGGGCGGCCAGTCACTCGACGATCTGGAGCGGCAGGTGCAGAAACGGCAAACCGAGTTAACCCAAGCCTGTGCGGCGCTCACGCAGCTGCGTCAGACCGCTGCTACCCAGCTAGAGCAGCAGCTCGTGGGTGAGCTCAAGCCCCTCGCCATGGATAAGGTGCAGTTTCAGGTAAGCATTGCGCCTGTTACGCCCACTGCTACGGGTGCGGATCGCATCACCTTTCTGTTTAGTCCCAATCCAGGGGAACCCCTGCAACCCCTGTCAGATATCGCCTCTGGCGGAGAAATGAGCCGCTTTTTGCTAGCACTTAAATCCTGCTTTTCTCAGGTTGATCCAATTGGGACGATGGTGTTTGATGAAATTGACACCGGTGTTTCGGGGCGGGTGGCTCAGGCGATCGCCGAAAAGCTGCATCAGTTGGGGCAGCGTCATCAAGTGCTCTGCGTTACCCACCAGCCGCTGATTGCGGCGATGGCCACTTCTCACTTTCGCGTGGGCAAACAGGTGATTGACCTGCCTGCAGAAGCCACGGCACCCGCCAGTCGCAATGGGCGGCGCAAGTCTAGCAAATCGGGAACCGCCTCGCCTGCCCCAGAGTCTGCTCCCAGCGGCGGCGACGATGTGCGGACGGTAGTGCGCGTCACCTCTCTTAGCGAGCAAGATCGCAAGCAAGAGCTGGCGGCCTTGGTCGGGGGCACCGATCAAGAGGCGATCGCCTTTGCAGAATCTCTGCTGTCTCAGGCTGCGCAAATTCGTGCAGGCTATGAAGGCTAGGGGCCAATGCCAATGCTTTAAGCGTCAACAACACATCAACCTATCGCTTATATCAAGTCCGGCTAATTACCCTTATAATAGTGAAGTTGAAAGGCGAGGATAATAGGTGATGGGGCGTCGTCTTACCCTGGCATCACATTTGAGCACTGAGGAATTAGAACAGCGCTATAAATCGGCCTTGGTGGTGCAGAAAACTCCTGAAACCCTTATGAATAAAGGATTTTTGCCGAGACAGCAGATTTGAGATTTTTCAGGAGATTGAACGAAGGCAGTGGGTTTCAGCCGCTATTTTGACCGTCTGGGCTGTCCATCATGAG
>JBGTOF010000172.1:0-2829 GCA_041742695.1 Elainellales cyanobacterium
AGCGAGAGTTCTACACAACCAAGATGTGGATCAGTGCTTCAAGGGCTATCTGCACATAGTTCGATGGCATGTCGCTAACGGCATAGCGGCTCGATGAACCCGCGTTGTTTCTGAAGTGATGGCGATCGCCATCGAGACTGAGGCCGCGTGCTGCCACACCAGCGCTAGGCGCAGTGAGACGTCGAGAGCCCGTGTCGAGGCAAAAGACATACGGCCTGGTTACGTCACTATCTTGGTTTCACCCCTAGAGTTTCTGGATCTTCACTCCGGCTGGATGTATTTATATTGAGAATCCGCTGAAATAGCGGTGCGTCGTAGAAAATTCTTGCAGATTCTTCATTTTCCTTATTTACTAGGATGTTAGATCCATGGCTCCTCTGCTTCGACCGTTTCAAACTGCGCTGTTGGCATTGGCTGTGTGGATGCCGCTTAATCTGATCGCAAGTGGAGAGAGTCCGGCGATCGCCCAAGAGCATCAAGGCTGCTTTCTGATTAATAACTCCCGGCAAGTTATCGATCTTTCTAACATTTGCCCTAACGAAGGCCGCACGCTCACAGTTGAAGCCGACCCCGCTACCGCAGGTGCAGAGCCGACCCTAGGCACAGGGGATATTCAGGTTACCTTGCGCTGGACAACCTCTGACGACCTTGACCTAGCGGTGACCGATCCACGCGGAGAAACTGCAGCATTCTTCAACCGCCAAATTTCCTCCGGCGGGCAGCTCGACGTCGATGCCAACGCAGCCTGCTCTGAGGTCTCGTCTAGCCCTATTGAAAACGTATTTTGGCCAACGGGAGGCGCACCCCAAGGGCAATACACCATCACGGTGAACCTATTTACGCGCTGCGGGCAGACCTCTGGGCCAATTCCATTTGTGGTGAACCTGCTAGTGCAAGGCACCCGAGAAACCTTTGACGGCACGGTTAGCGATGAGCAACCCAGTGTCACCTACTCCTTCTCGCTACCGCCGCGCTAAGGCCCTGCCTTGCAACCACCCTGTCAGCCTCAGGCAAACAGCCGTCGCCTCTACGGCATCACTGCTGATTGGATGTGTGATTAGACGTGGGTTCCAGACAACGCGCGTTACACGCTGCCCCACAACCGTCGTAACCCAAACCCAGGTTAGATAGGGCTTACGCAATTGGATACGCAATTGGACGTCATTCAGCCATTTTTTAAACTGTGCTCCCACGACGCGAACCGCATAGTTTAGCGTTGTGTCAGCCCCGCAGCCTAGGGCTGACATAACACTGTGAACTCACGCCTGGGAACGTTTAATCAAGTTTGTGGCCCTAAAGCCCGGCTATGGGGCCGCAAACCTATGACCCGACCACCCGCATCGGATGCTTCTCGCTAACGCAAAACCGCCGCATATCCAGAAAAATTGTGACCAAGTTTAATTAGGCTTGGTATAACCAAAGAGTATTCGTGTGCTTTTCAGGGTGTACCGGAGCAAATGCACCGTTTTTGTTGAATTGCCGTTGGGCGATCGCTGACAGAAACGGTGAGAACTGGGCATACTGAATCAATCAAAGCAGCATCCACACGGCGCAATCTGCACCAAGTCTCAAACCCTGGTCAATGCGTTCGGCCTGCCAGAGTACGAGTAGGACAGGGACATTTAGATAGGGGTTGCTGTTAAACTTGATTGCTCTGCTAGTGTAGTGTGGGCTGATAGTGTGCTAAAGCCGTGCATGGCATGGCTTGTGGGAGACTGAGACTTGTCATTTGGAGGGTGGGTGATGCGCCGAATTACGTTACTAACAATTGTGGGCCTACTGGCGCTTGGGGTGAGCGCCTGTGGGGGTGGTCAGACTCAGGTTCAAGAACCGCCTGTAGGCGAAATTGAAGAAGGGCCTGCGGTTTCTGAGGATCAGCTAGCTGAAGGTGAGCAGCCCGTTGGAGAAGATGGTGTGGCTGTGCAACCGTCCTTTGCAGATCCTTTGATCCCTGGTGTTGAAGATTTGCCAAGCGGTCGGGTGCCACCCGATCTCATTAGTTCTACCCCAGCCGATCAGCGGGTTCGAACGGTGAACCGTAATCGCCAAGATCCGTTTGCATTGGTGCCCGGTAGCCCAGTTGTGGTGTCATTTCCTGATCCAGAACCCGAGCCAGCCCCTCAATTTACGAATAATGGGGGGATTGGGGCTGCCCCAGCCGGGCAGTTGGGCGCTCCTTCGTCTCAGCTTCCGCCGGGTAGCCTTGCGCCAGTGCCGAACTTGGTGCCTGGTGCCAGTGGCAATGGTGAGGGGCCTGCCGTTGCGGCTGCTCCGCCGCCGCCACCGCCACCGCCGCAGCCAACTCTAGCCCGTGGGGTTGAGATTTTGGGTGTGGTGCAGGTTGGCAGCATTGCGCATGCCATTGTGCGAGCACCCAACGAGCCTACGAGTCGTTATGTGCGGGTGGGACAGCGGTTATCGAATGGTGAGGTTCTGGTTAAGCGTATCGAAATGCTAGAAGATCCGCGTGTTGTGCTAGAGCAGTTTGGCATTGAGGTGGAATTATTGGTTGGGGCCAATGCTCCGGCTGAGGGTGCAGATCCCAACATGCTGACCTCGTTGATGAGCATGCCGTAATTGATGAGCATGTCGTCGTTGATGAGCATGCTGCACCAACCCTTGGAGAATGGCGATCGCCCCCTTCCACCCTCCACTGATGACGTCAACCAAACAACGCCAAGCCCCTAACTACGCCCCGTAAAAGAATATGCCAGTGCGATCGCCGTATCGCGCTGGCATTGTTTTTGGGCGTTGATCCCCAATGCCTGCTCACAGAGGATGCCGTCCATGCTACCCGTGTTGCCCAAACAGACCCAATCGCTCCAGACT
>JBGTOF010000274.1:0-26365 GCA_041742695.1 Elainellales cyanobacterium
CTCGGGAGCGTTTCACCCAGATAGCCTGCCACTTCAGCACAATGCTGATGCCGTAGCCTGCTATTTGAGTCGATGCTGACGTCGCTCTTACATCATCACTGGTGGAAGTTAGCACTCTCCACCCCTGAGTGCTAACTTTACTGGACAGTGCTACAAACATCAACTTTCCTAGCAGTACGGGTTCCCGAACTCGGGTCTGCTGATCTGACGTGATGACTGACTGCGCCCCTTGTAGTAGCAGGATGCCCGAGCGCGTTATGGGGTCTGGCGACGGGTTTTAACTGGACATGATCGGGTACAGGACTTACGCAGTTGAACGATTTTGGGGAGGCTTAGTCTCCCCAAAATCATCCAAGATTCTCAGGACGCCGTACGACGTACGTAAGTCCTGGAGGAATGATTGCAGCGCCGATGGGATTTGACGCAGCCGCTTACTCCTGAGAAGGGATGCCCGAGAGCTTAGGATGATCCATGTAGAGGGAAAAGAGAGAAATAGCTCGCTGGAGGCATAACCCATGGCGAACAATCAACCGACACAAACCCCAGTGCGGGCGCATGTGTTTGTGTCAGGAAAGGTGCAGGGCGTTGGCTATCGGGCCTCAGCCTGGGATGCTGCTGCATTGCTGAAACTAAACGGTTGGGTGCGCAATTTGCGCGATGGTCGGGTGGAAGCGGTATTTGAAGGGCCGCGCGATCGTGTCGAAGAGATTATTCGTTGGTGCCATCAGGGGCCCCCTGCCGCCGTTGTGGATCATGTTTCTGTGATGTATGAAACCCCCGAAGCACTCAAAGGGTTTCAGGTGACGCGATAACCAACGCTAGAGAGGATGAACGGTGGGAGAACCATCTGCGAGCCCACACGCTTACATATCGTAGCTATGCAGCTCCATCCTTTAACTCAATCACTTGGGATTTCAAGGATGATGGTTTAGCAATGTTGATTCACAGCGCTTTCAGCAAGTTTCATGGCGTTGATCAACCAAATTGATGCTCTGTGCGATCGCCCTAGATTCGTCAGTCCGAGGATCCCTTGGTCGTCAATTAGTTGTAAACCTGTTGCGGGGTACCGGTTCTCGCATCAAACCGCGCATTAAACGTTGACACTGCCGCCACTGCGATTGTTCAGGAAAGAATGAACTGACGCACCGAGCATGCTGGCCTAAAATAAATTGAGAAAGCTGTATGGCATAATTCATACACCCCTGTTTTTTTTTGCAATTGAGTTTGGGTTCTATCCAACCCGTATTCACTCACCGTTCGCACTGTCTAACTGCAACGTCTAACTTTAACCTGTTCAATCTAAATCATTGAAGGAGTGATTCAGCATGAGCCAAGTGGTTCTTGGAGAAAACGAAGGCATTGAGTCGGCCCTGCGTCGATTTAAGCGTCAGGTGTCTAAGGCCGGGATTTTGGCCGATGTAAAAAGTCATCGCCATTTTGAAACTCCATTGGAAAAGCGCAAGCGCAAGGCGATCATGGCGCGGCGCAAGCGTCGGTTTCGCTAACGTTGGTTAGCTAGATTCTTTTAACCCCTCGATTGGTGGGTGCAATCTGGCGATATTCAGTCCGAAATCGCTAGGATTGAACCAGCCTCAGCTCGAGGGGTTGTTTTTTGGGAGAGTCGATCTTGAGTCATGACGGGACGGGCTCACGTGCTGCCGCACCGGTGCCTCAGCCGATGGGCGATCGCCCAGGGCCAGTTTCGCCTGCCGATTGGGATGATGCCCTGGCTGGCTTTGATGCCCTGCGCGAAGATTTAAACTACCAGCAGGCGCACCAGGCCTTACAGGATTTGGTCAATCGGCTAGATCTAACGCCGCGTGAGCGCACGGGGTTAGAGCCAGAAATTCAACGTCTGCATCTGTTGCTCACCAAGCTAGAGCGCCAAGTTGTGCAGATTGCTGTATTTGGCATGGTGGGGCGGGGCAAGTCGTCGGTGCTCAATGCGCTGCTAGGGCAGCCTGTGTTTGAGACGGGGCCCATGCATGGCGTGACGCAGGCCGTCCACACGGCCGCGTGGTCGGTGCAGCAAGAATTTGTGTCGGGAAGCGATCGCCCCCTGACTCGCGTGTCTCTGCCCAGCGCCAATGGGGCCCAGGTGGACTTAATTGATACGCCGGGGATCGATGAGGTCGGCGGCGAGAGTCGCGAGTTTCTAGCGCGGGAAGTCGCGCACCAAGCGGATTTGATTTTGTTTGTCGTGGCGGGAGATGTGATGCGCGTCGAGTATGACGCGCTATCCGCGCTGCGCCAAGCCAGCAAGCCCATGCTGCTGGTGTTTAATAAAGTGGATCAGTATCCCGATGCCGATCGCCGCGCGATTTATCACAAAATTCGCGATGAGCGGGTGCGGGCGCTGTTGTCGCCAGAGGAGATCGTGATGGCGGCTGCGGCACCCGTGCGGGCGATCGCCACCCGCCGCCCCGATGGCACACTAACCTATGCCTCCCAACGCGGCAACCCGCAAGTCGATGCACTCAAGCTCAAGATTTTAGAGATTTTGCAGCGGGATGGGAAGTCTCTAGTGGCGCTCAATTCAATGCTCTACGCCAACGACGTCAATCAGCGGTTGGTTCAGCGCAAGATGGCAATTCGCGATCGCAGTGCTAATGACATCATCTGGAATAGCGTGATGACCAAGGCGGTGGCGATCGCCCTTAACCCCATTATGGTGGTTGATATTCTCAGCAGCGCCACCATTGACATCGCGATGATTTTGGCGCTGTCTCGGCTCTATGGCATTGCGATGACACAGCGGGGTGCGCTCACCCTGCTGAAGCAAATCGCGCTGGGGCTCGGGGGCGTCACCGCTAGCGAGCTATTAATTACCCTAGGGTTAGGATCTCTTAAAACCCTACTGACGGGGGCGATCCCAGCGACCGGAGGCGCATCCTTGTTGCCGTACACCACAATTGCTATCACCCAAGGTGCGGTCGCAGGCGTTTCATCCTATGCAATTGGGCAAGTGGCAAAGGTCTATTTAGAAAACGGCGCCGCTTGGGGCACCGACGGCCCTAAAACCGTAGTTAGCCAAATTTTAGACACCCTAGACGAAACCTCTATCTTGAATCGGATTAAAGATGAACTTCGGGCAAAATTGGATCTTCAACATCAACGTCGCGAAACCCAGTCGACGCAGGAGCCGGGGTAGATCGCGCATGACCTCTCGACAGGTGTTTGAACAATCGGTGCAGATTCACGCGAGCGCCACTACCGTTGAGCGCTGCCTGACAGATTTGACCCTGATGCATCGCTGGCTCAATCCGGCGCTACGCTGCGAACCGATAGGCCGCTGGAGCACCGAGCTGGGCAGCCAGAGTCAATTTCTGATTCAGGTTCCCTGGCTTTCGCCTACGCTGCAAAGCACGGTAGCCGAACGAGAACCGGGGTTGATTGTATGGCAGTTTAAGGGTTTTTTTCAGGGGTGCGATCGCTGGGAATGCCAGCCCACTGAATCGGGCACCAGCCTGCTCAACCGCTTTGAGTTCGATATCCCCAACCCTATTGTGCGCTATGGGTTCAACACCTTTGCAGCCCAGTGGACGAAGCGAGACATGCAGGCGCAATTGCGGCGGCTAAAACGGGTCGCCGAAGACGAGTACGAACGCTTCCAACACTAGGGGCTGTCATCAATTAGCTGCTGATGACCCAGAAATCAACGGTTACAACCCCTAGCCTGTTTTTTGGGTCAGGCGTGGCAACGCTCATGGCACAAGGCATTTGGTCAGAATTGATGACACGCCCTAGCGTCACAAGCGCTGTGACCCGCTGAGCTATTGCTGATCCACCTGGGTTTCCAACACCGCTTGCAGCGAAGTCGATAGCTCCGACAAAAAGTTGTAGCCTGTAACCTGCTCGAGCAAATCAACCGACCGACGATAGCTGCGCCAATCATCGGCGCGAATGCCTTGCTGGTTGGGCATGATGACTGCAATCACCCGCGTATCTGCCGTCACCCCAGCCAACCCCAGACCCGGACGGTCGAGCACTACCGCAATTTTCCATAGCAATGCCGGCACGGTGCCCCGACCATTGCCAATGTGGCTGCGATCGCCCTGCACGCCAATACCGCCCACCTCTGCCCCACCCGAGATAATGTAAAGCTCCTTGCCTTCATTGCGCACCAGGTCGCGGCAGTAGCGCTCAAATCGCTCCCAGGGGCCTTGGTTGTTGTCAGGCGCTTGGGGAACGATATTGGTCATCCAAAATACGGATTGAGAATCGGCCAGCGTGCGATTGCGATCGGCGGCGGGCACCACATGCCCTCGGTCAAAGCCGCTGCCGGTATAGTCTTCAGGAGAAACCGCGTACCAGTCGTCTGGCAGACTAGGGTCGGCCATGAATGGAGAGCGGGGCAAGTCTCCGAGCCAGTCTTGGTTAAGCTGCCAGCTCACCCAATTGGGAATGCCCTGCTCTCGGTTATAGGACAGGGCATACTGCGGTCTGCTGATTAGAAAATTGTTAGCGCTGCCCCGAAAGCTAGTCGCCTGACTGGGGTTGCCCAACAGCAGATGCAGATTAGAGGTGGCTGGAGGCGCAAGCTGTGCAACGACGCCACAGCCCACAACCAGAATACAGGTGGCGATCGCCACCCCCACCCCTCTCAATCGTCGCCCCATCCAGTTCTTCACAGGCCACACCCACGTGTTCAGCTCTACGATTTAGACTACCCATAAACTACCTACGAATTCGGTCAACCGCCCTCCCGCAATGCAGTCTTCAGCGATAGGATCAAGCATGAGCACTGGCTGCTCAGTCGTATGCACCGTGATCAATACGTCATATCCCTATCGCTATGAACAATTCTGCTGACTTAACCAAGCGCCAACTGTTGTCCATGCTGGCGCACGGGTCAATTTTTCTCAGCACCCTCGTCTTTTCGATCGGCATTCCTATCGCGCTGCTGTTTGTCTCAGAGGATGAAGTCGTCAAAGCCAACGCGAAAGAAGCGATCAACTTTCACCTTAACTACTGGGTATTGGCGACTGTGTTTGGGTTGCTAACGGTGCTGCTGATTGGGTGGCCGCTGCTGGCCCTGCTGTTTGTGGTGCATCTAGCGTTACCCATCTTGGCCATGATCCACAGCTACCGCAATTCAGACGTTCCCTTCCAATATCCCTTTATCATTCGGGTCGTGTGACTCTAACCTGTTGAGTAGGGCGATCGCCCTAGATCCCCATACACCTGAGCTTCAGAAACCCTCGGCTTTGGATGACAGCTCTCTGAATTAAGGATGCAGAAAAGCGCTTGACACGGCGGGTTCATCACCCACGCAGCGTCAAGCGCCTCAACTAATTTAAACCTGAGATCAAACCCTTGCGAGATGGCGTCAGGTTGCTCTACTTTCGATTATTGGAAGGCGGTCGCCCTCCTAATGCCAGTACCCGTAGTCTGTAGCCGGGCGATCGCCACACATTAAACGCATTTCTGGCTGGTGGTCAGCTTTGCCAACACGAAAAGACAAAAGGGAACAGGGGCTCCACAATGGGTTGTCGCAGGCAATATGCAACCCTGTCGATGAATCTGACTATTCTCTAATCTTCGTGATCTTCAAACGGGTCATCCAATTCCTTAGATGGCGGGCCAAAGGACATGTAGATCGCAACGCCGGTCACCCCAACCAAGATTGCCCCGACCGAAATACTAAGAACTGTTGCAGGCTCCATAAGTGTCATTTTTAACGTGCAGTATTCTTAGTATAATATTGCAAAACGTTAATCATTTTGATTCATCGTAGGTAGACATGGCACAACGCACCCGACTGGGCGATATCCTTAAACCCCTGAACTCTGAATATGGCAAGGTTGCTCCCGGTTGGGGCACCACCCCGCTGATGGGAGTCTTCATGGGGCTATTTTTCGTCTTCTTGCTGATTATTCTTCAGATTTACAACTCGTCTCTCATTCTTGAAAGCGTAAATGTAGATTGGCGTAGTTTAGGCCGTTAGGCAGCGCAACTAAGCGAGTCGTTCGACTTAGTGTGGGGTCTAATATCTAATAGCCCGACCGTGCGGCTAAGCGTGACTGCTGAATAGGTGCTGTGCATCCGCTCTTGATAGCACTAATGCTGAACCAACCAGCAAGAATTTAGCCTCTTGGCGCTTTATCGCGTGGTCAAACAACGCTAAAAAAACCCCGGACATCCGGGGTTTTTTATGTCATTGCGTAGACGAGGACTTTCCCAAGCCATGGGACTCCGGCTATATACTGAATTGGAGCGGCAGTATAGCGCTGAAATCTTTCGTGTAGTTTGACAATTGGCTCAACGGTAGTTGGGGGTTATGACTCGACTATTTTTGATTTGTGTTGAAACACTAGAGAGATCAGGCTGTCTCTGTTAACCCACATGCGATCGCAGGAGAACTCTCCATGAATATTTTTGGAATTGGATTGCCAGAAATGGCAGTAATTATGGTGGTAGCGCTGCTCATTTTTGGCCCTAAAAAGCTGCCAGAAATTGGGCGCAGCATGGGCAAAGCGATCAAAGGCTTCCAAGACGCGTCGCGGGAATTTCAGGACGAGTTCAAAAAAGAGGCCGAACAGATTGAGAAAACCATCAACACCCCAATGGAAGCCAAGCTAGAACCGCCCCAGCGGAAAGTGCTACCGGCCACAGACGAGGCTGTTCCTTCAGCAGAATCTGCAGCGGATAGCGACCAGCCCGAGTCGGATGTGATTACGCCCGTTGCAGAAGAATCAGTCGGTTCGACCCAGCAGGGATAAGTTGATAGCCCCCAATCGGACAGCCTTGCAAACTCCTAAATTCTCCGCCCTAGGGCGCTCCCCCAGAGTTTTGTGTTGAGTTTGAACAGCACACATCCTTAGCAGCGCAGCATGGCGAATCTATCTACACCCATTGTTCCGCAGCTGATTGTAGGGCTGGGAAATCCTGGAGCAAAATACGATAAAACGCGCCACAATGTGGGCTTTGATGTGATTGAAGCCCTCGCTCGGCGTTGGCATGTTTCTCTGAGTGAGCATCGCAAGTTTCAGGGCTTGTTTGGCGAAGGCTTGGCTCCAAATCGTGCCCGAATGCGGTTGCTTAAGCCCACGACGTATATGAACCTGTCGGGGCAGTCTATTCGTGCGGTCACCGATTGGTTCAAACTGCCACCAGAGTCGGTACTGGTGATCTATGACGATATGGATTTGCCGGTAGGTCGGTTACGGATGCGGCTGTCGGGCTCTGCGGGTGGGCAAAAGGGAATGAAGTCGGCGATCGCCCATCTTGGCACACAGGATTTTCCCCGCTTGCGCCTCGGTATCGGCAACCCCAAAGTCGCCAATGCTGACAAAGACACCATTTCCCATGTATTGGGTCAGTTTTCTAAAGCAGAAGCCCAGATTATGACCGAGGTGGTCGCGTTGGCCTGCGACGCGATTGAACTCAGCCTAAAGGATGGCGTGGCAAAAGCCATGAGCCTATACAACAATCGTGACTTGAGTGCCCCCGCCGAAGACCCCGCTCTAGCGGATAAAACCTAAGAAAAACAGGGCAACGTTGAGAAGGATGAGAGCCGTTTTGAATCATTTCAAAAAAATTGATGCTCTCAGACGTTGAACTTTTCGTCTAAATCCATCATCAATAGAGAAAGAAAGCAGCGCTAGCGCTGCTTTTTGGGCGTTGCTGAATAGCGGTATGATTTCACGCAATCCTGAATGGATTCACAAGACTTACAAGATTCGATTCATACCTTGAGTCAGCAACGCCGTTTTTTGTGTCAATCTTTTGAGCATTTGTTGTGGGTTCCAAGCGCCTTCCTGAAACAACCGCATATGTTCGCATTACCCATCAGTCCTGGCAGAATGGGCGTATTGAGGGCGAAGTTCGCGCCAACGATTACGAATGGCAGTTTCAATGGCGCTTTCGCCAAGGCGACCTAGTGGTGGAACCGTCACTCGGGCGATCGCTCATTAAGGACCCTCTGGCTCGGTTTTTAGAGCGGTGTGACTATCAGCTTGAGGCCGGTGGCGATTATTCCTTCACGATTCGGGCTAGTCTGTAGAGAGGCACGTTGCATCCCATAGCAGGGATAGCGCGCTCCCACCCCTTTGTTCATCAACCCAGCTCCATGACTTCTGTTCCGCTAAAACTCAATTTGGTTGAGGGATCGGTCTCACTACGGTTTAGCCCAGAGGCGGCTCACAACCTAAAGGCGGCGATCGCCACCTTAATGACGCAGCTGAGGGCGATCGCCCAAGCCACCCCCGGTACCCGTCCCCAGGCTCTAGAGTCGATGGAATATCGCCATGCAGGCGATGTATTTCTAGAAGTGTTTTGCAACCCCAACATTTGGCCCAGTCCCTTCGCCGCCAAAGTATTAATCACCGTACGGGACGACCGCATTCGCCTCAATACCGAAGCCGAGTTGACGCGATTAGTTGAAGACCTCAATACCTATCTGGAGCAAGTAGAGTAACCCACACTCTGCCTAGCTCACTAAAAGTTCAGCCAAGCTGAATTTTTGGTGAGCTAGGCAGACCGGTTGCAGTCAGCTGATGTAGAGTCCCGTTTGCTACATCTCTCTCAATAGGCTGAAATGCTCCCAGAGTAATCGCTTCAGCCGCTCATTTAGCTACCCAATTCTTTGAATTGGTATTAGAATCGTGCAATTGTTAGCAGTGACACCCGATCTAAACCTATGAACCCTGACGATATTTTTCAAGCAATCCAAAAAAGCTTTCGCGTCACCTTGGGTGCCACCAACGAAGTGATTGAAAGTTTTAAGGATAGCCAGCGCCGCGAGGATAACCTTGCCAAGCTGCAGTCGAATCCAAATCAAATGGTAGAAGAGCTGGCAGTCAAAGGCGAAGTGACCGAGCAAGAAGCACGCGCGTTTGTCGATTCGCTTATGGCTCAAATGGGCGATCGCCCTACTACCAACTCAATGAATCAACCCATCAGCAACCAACCCAGTGCCCCGCCAGAGCTTCAAGCTGATTTGCAAGAGCTGATTGTTCAAATCTCGGCGATGCGTAGCGAACTCGAGCAGCACCGCCAACCGGGTGGCCAATAACGGGGCACAGCAGCAAGTTCTCAACAAGTAGTCAATCAATAGTTGAGGCAATAGTTGAGGCAATAGTTGAGGACTGCTGATTTTTCCAGTCCAAAACAGTTCAGGAGAGACGCTACGTAGCATCTCTCCTGAACTGTTTTATACACCTATTGAGTCGATTAGGGCAGTCACACCGATGCAACTCTACTGTGCAGAGGTTCCGCGCACAAAACCCGTCAGCCTCGAGATTAGGGTAACAGCAGGGTAACAACCTGCGCGCTTTAAACGGCGTCTAGCTGCCGATAAGGGGTCTAATTAGTCGTTATCCCACTCTTCTTGACCCAGCAAATCCCCAATGCGATCGCGCAACAGAAAATCAAATTGCTCTAGCTCACATTCAACACAGGCCCACTCTCGCGCTGGAATATATCTGCAAAGCGCATAAATTGGCTGATTACGGCTCACAACCCCTTTCTGCACCAGTTGGCGGGCCTCGTCTTGTAAAACATTGATGGAGAATTGAACTGACTGAAGCATGATAGAACCCTCAGGGTACGGATAACTCGCTACCTACATTGAAGATAAACGAGAAGTGTTAACACTACGTTAGGAAATTTTACATTCGAACAATAATTTGAGTTATTTCGGTATTTCAAGATACTGAACTACCTCCATTCTCTGGCATTAACCCGAAGATAACATTAAGAGATATTTAAATATTCAGGAGTTGTGACTCTCTCTAGTAATGTAATTCGTCATTTTGTGGATGCATTAACCCATAGTGAAGGCCAAAGCCTGCGTATTCTTACGGAGGCTTTAGCTGTGTAAGAAGTGAAACGTCCTAAATTTACGGTTGCAGAGCTGCCTGAGATGGAATCTGCTCGATACGATGATGCGCTAGGTCTATAGCAACCCGCACCGCCATCGTCATGCTGCTTGCATCGGCCACGCCTGCCCCCGCAATATCAAACGCGGTGCCGTGATCCGGCGATGTGCGCACAAAGGGTAGCCCGATTGTGGTGTTCACAGCGCAGTCAAAAGCCATGAGTTTAACGGGAATGAGTCCTTGGTCATGATACAAGGCCAGGTAAGCATCATGGGCAATAGGCTCAGGCGCGGTGCCAAACCAGGCTTGCCCAGGGGCAACCCATAACGTATCTGGAGGCACTGGCCCTGTCAGGTGAATATGGGAATGGCGATCGCCCATATCTTTAACCCAGTCACACAGCCAGTCTTGTTCTTCATGGCCCAATAGCCCCTGTTCGCCACTGTGGGGGTTTAGCCCTGCCACTGCAATGCGGGGTGAAGAGATGCCAAAGTCTTGGGTTAGCGTTTGCACTAACAGATCAAGTTTGCGGGTCATCAGGTCAGGCGAGAGGGTGTCGCATACCTGGCGTAGCGGAATGTGGGTGGTTGCCAGCAGCGTACGCAACATCCATCCTGTATGGGGCGATCGCGCCACAAACATCATGCCAAACTGGGTGACACTAGCCTGCTCCGCCAACAGTTCCGTTTGTCCAGGATAGAAGTGCCCGGCTGTGTGCCAAGCAGACTTGGCAATGGGCGCTGTCACCACACCCTGCACCTGTCCTGATTGAGCCACAGCGATCGCCGTTTGCAGAGAGCGAAAACTGATGTCGCCGCTGGCGGCATTACCGTACCCCAGCAGCACCTGCTGTCGCTGCGTCTCGGTAACAGGCACCTCCACCACTGATAGCGTATCGGGGTGGGCCAGGGTGGCTTCTAGATGCGGCTGCCGTGCCACTAATTGGGCATAGGTGTGATCAAGAAGGGTGCGATCGCCCACTAGCGTTACCGAACACCGCTCTGTCACAGCCGGATTCCCTAGGGCCTTCAGCGTGACCTCCATCCCAATACCCGCCGGGTCTCCTAGGGCGATCGCCAATGCCACCCGAGTCTTGTCTAATTTGCTCAATTCCATCTCCAAACCTCATCCCCAAACTGCCGTACAATACAGGATGCAGGCCACTTTTAATGATAGCCAAGTCAAACCCAAGCCACAAACACCCTCTCATTCAGACCACTAGCCCAGGCAATAGCTAGGAGTGCCCACTCAAGAGATTTCTCGCTCGAGTTGTGGCCTCGTTCTATGCCCATTGCGCCATGCAGGTTGCAGAATACAATTCTGCTCCTTCCGCGATGGCAATGCTATCCCGTTCAATACATTCCTAGGAGACTACCCATGGGAGAAATCCTTTCCATTACTTTAATCATGCCCGCTATCGTCATGATTGGCCTTGGCCTTGGCTTTGCCCTTCTCAAACTGCAAGGTGGCGAAGAGTAGACGCCAAACCCCTTCCAACCTAGAGTATTCAGATCAACGTACGTTGCAATAATCTCAGCCCCTCAATAAACAGGGCAATAACCATAGAGGAGGGACGCGGTTACTCAGCAACCGCGTCCCTCCTCTATGGTTTCAGCTTCATCGGTTTCAGCTTCATCATGTCGGACGCATCAAAAACGGCGTTGCTGAATGACGCTATGATTTCGCCGGATTGGAGACAGAGGCATAAGGCTTTCAGAAACTGTTTCATAGACTGATTCAGCAACGCCGTTTAATTGACTTGATTACCAGGGAGCGAATAATAACGCTATGAAAATTGCAATTACAGGAGCTACAGGATTTGTCGGCACTCGCTTGGTGGAGCGACTGCAGCAAGAGGGGCATGCCATGGTGGTGTTTACGCGGGATGCTGCGCGAGGCCAGCGCGTGTTTCCTGGCAGCACTTTTCCGGCTGTGACTGTGGTGGAGTATACGCCGCTGGAGTCGGGAGACTGGCAAGGGGCGATCGCCGGATGCGATGGTGTGGTTAACCTGGCAGGCGCTCCCATCGCGGAAGAACGCTGGACTCCTCAGCGCAAGCAGCAGATTTGGGATAGCCGCAAAACTGGCACTGAGAAAATCGTAGAGGCGATCGCCCAAGCGAATCCCAAACCCAGTGTGTTGGTTAACTCGTCTGCTATTGGCTATTACGGCACTAGCGAAACCGCGACGTTTGATGAAACCAGCGCTGCGGGTAACGATTTCTTGGCTCAGGTCTGTGAGGCGTGGGAAGCGGCTGCTAAAGGCGTGAAGGATAGCGATACTCGGCTTGTGATTTTGCGCACGGGCATTGTGCTCGGCATGGGCGGCGCGGTCGAAAAAATGCTGCTGCCGTTTAAGATGTTTGCCGGTGGCCCGATTGGCAGCGGACGGCAGTGGTTCTCTTGGGTTCACCGCGATGATTTAGTGAGCTTGATCATCACAGCGCTGACCGATTCCAGCTTGGATGGTGTGTACAATGCCACGGCGCCTAATCCAGTACGGATGGCTGAGTTTTGTGCAGAATTGGGGCATGCGCTGGGTCGCCCGTCTTGGCTGCCCGTGCCGCCGTTTGCGCTCGAAGCAATGTTAGGCGATGCAGCCAAGGTGGTGCTGGAGGGGCAGCAGGTCATGCCCAAGCGAACGCTAGAGTCAGGCTTTGACTATCGCTACGTCACGGTGAGGCCTGCATTAGAAGAGGTGTTGTCGTAAGTAAGGCATCAGGGGTAAGTCCCAGCGCTTCTAGCCTATCTACCAGAAGCAGAGCAAGGGGCTTGTTAATGCTATAGGGGAAGGCCGTGCGCTTGTGGACTGTATCTTTTTTTGGAGGACTACATCACGGGTAGATGGCACTAATTGGGTGTGCCAGTGCCCAATCGTTTGCTGAGCCAACTGGCAATGCCGCTGGCGATCGCCCCCAGCATCAACACCCCAATCGCCGGTTGAAACACCGGCTGCCACAGCCGATACCACAGGTCAAACCCCAAGGGCACATCGAACGATCGCCCGACGAGAGCAGCCGCAAACCACACAAACGCCGCCAGCACAAAAAACGTATCCAGCATGAGTACTGTGTTTAGCCCGTTTAGCATTTTGTCTTTCATTGGCAGCTCGTTGATAACGCCCTCTCATCTTACCGCTGGGGCGATCGCAAACCACACACCGACTGTTTCTATCCCGATCTTGCAACCGATCGGTTGATCAAAACAATTATTGTGGTGAGTCCCATGCTGCATAGGAGATCTACCACAATAAACATTCAAACCAGCGCGTTAAGCGCTATACAATCTCGTCATAATGCCAGGACAGGAATAGCGCAGATGCGGGACAGCCATGGGGATTAATGTGTGGCAAGTGGGAGGGGTGCTAGGGGCGATCGCCCTTGGCGGGTGGGTGTGGCAACGCAGAGTCGCCGCCCGCCGGGCGCAGAAAGACCGCGAGCTTCAGCCTCCCCAGCCCTCTAACTATGAGCGCTATAGAGCTGCTGCCTTCAATCAGCCTGACACCTATCCCTTGCGCCCCCCGCTAAATGCGGAGCTGTTTCGCCCCGTGGGAGACTGGACGGGGCGGCTGATATTGCCCGCCCAATCGTCGCGGCATGCGTTGCGCGGCGTGTGGCTGGAGGTATATCACGCCCCCCCTGAGCATCAAGCGCTGATCGGCCAGCGGGTGCTGCTGCGCTGGCAAGAGACCGACGCCATCCAGACTCGGCTGCGCCGCGCCATTCGAGATGTGTGCTTTACGCCCGCCGTGGAAGAAAGCCAGCGGGAAGGCTTGGTGCATCCCACCCGTCTCAACCACTGGATGCAGGTTGACCCGCTAGAGTCGCTGGCGGGGTCGCGTCCGCTGGATGACATGGTGGTTAAGCTAGACGGCACCGTAGGCGTTGAGGCCGTGGAGTTGGCGGCAGAGATTGCCCAAGCCCCGCATAGCAATCCGGCAGACTTTTTAGAGAGTAATCCGCAAGAGCCTAGCGAGCGCTGCTGCTACCCGTTACTCACCATTGAGCGCGAGCCGATTCAGATTTCGGGACGCTCCTATGCTCTGGTTACGTTTTTGCAACCCGACGCGGGCGATCGCTGGCAGGTGGCCCACTTTAACCGAGCGACACGCCAATTTGATGGCGCAACCCAGTGTGTCGTGGTGCCCGAGGTGGTAGCAGACCGCAACGACTGCCGCAATGCTAGCAACCGCGAGTTGCATCTATCCCCCGCCAACAAGGCAGGATGGTATATCTACGGTGCTCACGATAGAGAAGGGCAGTTCATTGTGCAGGCGATCGCCCCTCGACAGTTGCTTCAGGTTCAGCCAGATTCCATCGTGACGAAGCCCGCCGCAATCTGGCGCTATCTCAAACGTACCGCCTGGCATCTCAACGATCAAAAAGGGCAAACCACCTCTACGCTGCTCTGTCCCCAGTTGCCGGAGTGGGCTGCTGGTGCTGCTGGTGCTGAAGATACAGGCGCTGGGGATGCCATTCCGTCTATGCCTGCTGGGTTGTTTATGAAGGGCGATCGCCACCTGCTCATTCACCTATACGGCGGCATTGGCGGTGAAAATCCAGAACCCGCAGCAGAGTCGCTGATTTACTTTGGGCATTATGCCTATGGCCTAGCGACCGTCGTCCATGAGCCGCTGGCGGACGAGTTGAGCTTCGACATCACCTATTACCAGATCTACACGCACAATTTAGACGGCATTATCGCAGGAAAGCTGGCCTGGAATCGCTATATGGGCGATCGCCAGTTTGGTTGGCTAGGCACCCGCCCCGTGGTAGATATCCTCATCAAGCTCGATGCCCTGAGTCAGCCCTATGCTCTGAGTCAGATGCCGCAATCTGCGCTAGACGTGCTGCTCAGCCAGCTAGAGGTGATGGGTGCCCGCTACCGCATTGGCGACGGCACGGGCGGCACCTACGTCGGCCCGGCTCACAACTGCGCCCAAGATTCCAACCAAGCCCTCTATACCGCCCTGCGGTCTATTCGAATCATTTTGGAATCGCAGCCCGATCGAGCGGCGCTAGAGCGCAATAGGGCGTCTCAGCAATTGCTGCAGCTTGGGCAAAACATTAAATGGAAACTGCTGCCCCTAGGCGCAGCCCGGGCCGACTGGAAGCAATGGCAAGACACGCTGGGCATTAGTCCTGAAGAGGAACTATGGCGCGGTCTGCGCGTGGGGCTGCTGAGCTGGCGCACCCTCATGCCCCGGCTGGCTGCTCAAACCATTCTGCATCAGTTTCATCGCCAACACGCAACCTTTTGGGTGCTGCGCACCTGTCAGGTGGGCGGCAGTGATCCTACGATTGAGCCTATTGCCCCCACGCAAATTGGGTTTTAATGGCCTCTTCTTAGGGTTTAAAGTCCCTATAGTGATAGAAGCATTGGCTCTATCTTATTTGGATTGGGCTGGACGGTACCCTTCTATTCTTCTCCATACACATGCTCAACGCGTTTATCTCGGGTCTGCTGGTCTGTCTTTTGACCTGTGTGTTGACGGTTGGCGCTGCTCCTGCGGCACTCGCCCAATCGGCTGCAGGGCTGTCTCAACCGGCGATCGCCCCCGTTACAATGGCTCAATCCTCTACTGACGCATCTACAGAACTTCCTATGGCTGGCAAAAAATCATTGTTTTCGTTTTCAGGCACTCGGCCTACTGATTTGGGCGAAACGGATGGCAAACTGGCGGCCTGCTCTGAGTCGCCCAACTGTGTCAGCAGTCAGGCTCCTGAGGCGGATGCAGAGCACTACATTGCACCCATTGCCTACAGCGGTACGGCAGCAGACGCGATCGCCGCCCTCAAGTCTGCGATCGAAATGACGGAGCGGACGACCCTGGTTAACGCGACCGATCGCTACCTCTATGCAGAATATGCCAGCGCTCTCATGGGGTTTGTGGATGATGTGGAGTTTGTTGTGGATGATGCCGCGAAGGTGATTCACGTCCGCTCGGCGTCGCGGCTAGGGAAATCTGACCTGGGTGTAAATCGCACCCGTGTCGAAGCGCTGCGCGCTGCATTTAATGCCTAGTTAGCTTTGTTTCTCTCGGGCGATCGCCCCAGCGTCTATGTCCTTTGCTTCGCCCGCCGCTGAGCCCCTGCCCGTTGTGTATGGGGATGTGGACAATGCCGCCCATGTGCTGGACGGCGTGGCCCATCGCACCCCCGTCGTGACCTCGCGCTTGGTAGATGAGCGCACCGGCTGCCGGGTCTTTTTCAAATGCGAAAACCTTCAGCGCACAGGCTCCTTCAAATTTCGCGGTGCCTATAATGCGATCGCCCATCTCAGCCCAGACCAGCTATCGCACGGGGTGTTGACCTATTCCTCTGGCAACCATGCCCAGGCGATCGCCCTAGCGGGGCAACTGTTGGGCACTAAAACGACCATCATCATGCCTGAGGATGCGCCAGCTGTGAAACAGGCGGCCACTCAGGGGTACGGCGCAGAGGTGATTCTCTATAATCGCGCTGAAGCAACCCGTGAAACCCTAGCGCGACAGCTGGCGCTAGAGCTGCGGGCAACGCTAATTCCTCCCTACGACCATCCCCACGTGGTAGCAGGACAGGGTACGGCTGCAAAAGAACTCCTAGACCAGGTGGGCCATCTAGACTATCTGCTGGTGTGCTGCGGTGGGGGCGGACTGCTGTCAGGCTGTGCGATCGCAGCACACCAGCTGTCTCCCAACTGTCGAGTCATTGGGGTAGAACCGGCAGCGGCAGATGATGCGGCCCGTTCTTTCTATACAAAAACGTTGCAAACGGTCGAAAACCCAAACACCATTGCAGATGGAGCACGTACCCCGTCGCTGGGTCGCATCACGTTTCCGCTTGTGATGCACTATGTCCACGACATCGTGACAGTGGATGACACCCAGCTGCTAAAGACCCTGTTCTGGTTATGGGAACGGCTTAAGCTGGTGATTGAACCCACTGGGGCACTGGCGGCAACGGCGCTGTTAGAGAGAAAAGTCGCGATCAAGGCGGGCGATCGCATCGGTGTCATTCTCAGCGGCGGCAATGTCGATTTGCAGCAGATGGCTCGCTTGTTGTCGCTTTGAAGACCCTGTAGCTGGCTATGCACTGTGACGCGAAGTCTTGATGCTATGGTCGTAACGTTTTATGGCCAGCATCCGGCAGATGGTATGGATATTATCCCCGCAACTCATCAATTAATTGGGGCCGTGCAGCGCCTCAAGCCCAAGTACAGCGACCCCACCTCGCTGCTGTTTATTGATTTTTACTGCTAGTGCAGGCAAGGGTGTGACTACCTGTTCCCTGCCCCCGTGCGCGAAACCGTGCGATTGATAGACATTTTGCAGTGGTTTTTTGAATGTATGGCGCGCAAAGAGCCAACGGCGCTAATCCAACTTATGTGGAAGGATATGGTGAGGCCTACCTTAGGGGAATATCTTGCCGATGAAACGATTGGAAAAACCCTCTGGCAGGCATTTCAGGGAGATATATCTAAGTCCCTGGCCTATTGGGATCTAGCGCGCCTATCGACGGGTGGGGTGCGGCTGGTGCTGCGAGAACTACTAGACGATATCTACCAGATAGAACAGATGCTGTGTTAAGGCGAAGGGCTGAACTATGCGCGTTTATGCGCCATCGCCTAGTAAGACCGCAATGCTCTTAGATGCGTTTGCCGTCTCGTATATGGGGTTAGTCTAACCGGTTGACTGGCTGGGCGGGCGATCGCCTAGTCCAGCTCGTACTCTCCCGTCAACGCTATCAAAAGCCCCACACAGTACTGTGTGGGGCTTTTGATAGCGTTGAAATTAACTCTCAACGAAAGAGAGCATAGCCGTAGCTCTAACCCAACGACTAGATGTTTTTCTCTGCCAAATCTCGGCACATGTAGTCAAATGGCTCATCAACAAAGCCAGCGCTTTCAATACCGGCTTCAATCACCTGGGCTCTCACAATATCTTTCATAATCTGAATGCCACGCACCGTAGGGCCAGAAGGCACGCCCAGCGAGTTATAGGTTTCGCGCAACCCTTGCAGCACCCGTTCATCTAGCACGTCAACGTTGCCCGCGACCAACGCATAGCTGGCATAGCGAAGATAATAGTCCATATCGCGCAGGCAAGCAGCATAACGTCGAGTCGTATAAGCATTGCCACCCGGACGAATCAGCTCTGGCACTTCTTCAAACAATTGCAGCCCGGCTTGCTTAACGATGGCAGCAGCATTGCCGTTGATAACCGATGCGGCCTGCACCCTTGCCATGCCGGTCTCAAAATAGGCTTTTAGGGCATCCATCGCATTGCGATCAAGGTATTGCCCCCTTCCGTCATAGCTTCCAATCAAGTTGGTAACAGCGTCCCGCATGGATTTCGTCTCCCATCTCCAAAAAACTATGGTCTTATGTAGCGTTGACCCGCAAGGGCCTCATGAAAGCTGATATGCACTGCAGAAGCAACGATAAGCAGCAGTAAATCGTATCAACATGTCAGACCTTCTGACATCTGACCTAGGAATCCCCAGGAAGCCAACAACCCATAAGGCCAAGATTAACTGATGCTAATTCGTTAGTTTAGCCGCCTGTTCAGCCATCAACTAGCGCTCAGAATCAAGCGCATAGGAGCCAATGCTCGGATCATGGTAGTTCGGTAAAGTCCCGTTTAAATCAGCTAAGGATTTACTTAGGATTCAACGAGGAGAAACCTTTGTAGGGCGATCGCCCGTACCATCTGACAAAACACATTTCTCAAATCATTACGGTCAAGTTTATCACGCTAGTTAGAGCGAAAATCCTCATCAATGCAAGGATAGAGCGGCTTTGACGATTAAGTTTTGTATCAACGATTCTACTGACATCACACTCTAATCCTGGCAGGCTTAGCACTGCTTCAGTTAGGCATGAATTAAGAGTCGTGCAAGTCGTTCTCGGCACATAGGACTCATCCTTAAAAATTCAAAATTCAAAATTTACACTTCAAATCAACAATGCTATATTTTGTATCTCTTGATACAAAACCTGCATTTGTCACTTCATAGGATTATGCAGGTGCAATAGTGCCTCAGTTTGCATTGCCCAATCTAAAGTGCTCCAGAGCCAACATGCACCCTTGCAATGAGTAGTTTGATCCCAGCTTATTGCCAGGCTTGGTTTAGCGCTGACACAATCGCTCAAAATTGATTTTGCTAGAGATGAAGGAGTAGTTCATGACCATGACCCCAGATGACGTCTTGCGTCAAATTAAAGACCAAGACATTAAGATGATTGACCTTAAGTTCATCGATATGCCTGGCACCTGGCAGCATCTCACTGTTTTTCAGGATCAGATCGATGAAAGCAGCTTTGAGGACGGGGTGCCTTTTGACGGCTCCAGCATCCGGGGATGGAAAGCCATTAATGAGTCAGATATGACAATGGTGCTTGATGCGAGCACGGCTTGGATTGACCCCTTCATGGCAGAACCGACTCTGAGCGTGATTTGCAGCATCAAAGAGCCGCGCACCGGAGAATGGTATGCGCGATGCCCTCGCGTGATTGCCCAAAAGGCCGTGGATTACCTGCAAGCTACGGGTTTAGGGGATACTGCATTCTTTGGCCCTGAGGCTGAATTCTTCATTTTTGAAGATGTTCGGTTTGACCAAAATGAACATGAAGGCTACTACCACGTTGACAGCGTAGAAGGCCGATGGAATACAGGCCGGATGGAAGAGGGCGGAAACAAGGCCTATAAGCCTCGCTACAAAGAAGGCTATTTCCCTGTTTCGCCTACCGATACCTCACAAGATCTCCGTACGGAGATGCTGCTCACTATGGCTAAGTGTGGAGTGCCCATTGAAAAGCACCACCACGAAGTGGCTTCGGGCGGACAGTGTGAGCTGGGCTTCCGCTTTGGCACGTTGGTCCAGGCCGCAGACTGGTTGCTGACCTATAAGTACTGCATCAAGAACGTCGGTAAAAAGTACGGCAAGACCATTACGTTTATGCCTAAGCCCGTGTTTAACGACAACGGCTCTGGCATGCACACTCACCAGTCTATCTGGAAGGACGGTCAGCCGCTATTTGCAGGGGATCAGTATGCAGGGCTGAGCCAGATGGCGTTGTGGTATATCGGCGGTATCTTGAAGCATGCGCCGTCGCTGTTGGCGTTCACAAACCCCACTACTAACTCTTATAAGCGTCTGGTGCCTGGGTTTGAAGCACCCGTAAACCTTGCCTATTCTCAAGGCAATCGCTCTGCCTCAGTCCGTATTCCGCTCTCAGGCCCCAATCCTAAGGCTAAGCGTCTAGAGTTCCGCTGCCCCGATGCTACGTCTAACCCCTATCTAGCCTTTGCTGCCATGCTTTGTGCTGGAATTGATGGCATTAAGAACCAGATTGACCCCGGTAGCCCGCTAGATGTGGATATCTATGACCTCAGCCCTGAGGAACTGGCAAAGATTCCCTCTACGCCGGGCTCCTTAGAAGATGCTCTGAGCTATCTAGAGAAGGATCATGAGTTTCTGACAACGGGTGGCGTCTTCACCGAAGACTTCATCGGCAACTGGATCAACTTCAAGCTAGACAATGAAGTGAACCCCATGCGCCTGCGTCCGCATCCCTATGAGTTCTCGCTCTACTACGACTGTTAGATCGAGGCTTGCCAGATCTAACGTTAGTTCAGAAAACTCCTAAAACCGTGCTGCCTGAAACGTAGATAGCATGGTTCTGGCATTAGATTTGATTGATTTGAAGCAGCCTTGCACCATCGTAGACAGTGCAAGGCTGCTTTTTTGTTGAGGGAAAGGGCGATCGCTCCATCCTCTCATCAGTTGTGTTTTCATCTGTGATGAGGAACTCGCAGCCAGATCCCACAAGGGGCAGATAATCGCTCTATAGCAATCGACTGCCTCTTGTGGCGTTTGGTGTTATGGATTGGGTGTCCTAGGCTGGCTCAACCTAGACTTACTTAAACAGAGACTTTTTCTTTTTCTTCTGCTTAGCGCGTTCCCGCTCGAACTCTACTTCCTTAAGCTTTTTCATAATGCGGTTGAAGTACTCTTGCATGTACCCCTCCAACGTAGTCAAACTTTGTGGATCGATGCCAAACGTTTTATAGGTGCTTTCCATATCGGCCGTGAGAGGCTTACCAGACGAAATCACTTCTGCAAAGGCTAAGCGGTCAGCTAAATTCCACCCCCATTGAAAAAAGCGGGCAAACCGTTCAACATTTTTTAGCAGTCCTGTAGGCATCCGCCAAATGCGAGCTTCTTGACCAGACAACCGCTCACACAGCCGAATGATTTCATACGCACCCCAAGCACGAGACCCCACGACAGGGAAGGTGCCGTGCTCGGCCTCTGACACCTTGAGCGCATTAACCGCAAATTTTGCCACATCTTGTGTGTCGATGTAAGCAATCGGTGAGGTGTCACCCGTAACCCAAACCGCCTGCCGCTCTAGGATAGGGATAGCATATTGCCCAATCAACCCCTGCAAAAAACCTGCGGTGCGTAGGATGGTGTAGTTTAAGCCAGATTCTTTAAGAAATAGCTCCGTGCAGCGCTTGACTTCCATCAGCGGCACATGGGGATATTGATCACAATCGAGAATAGACAGAAACACATACCGCTCAACCCCTTGAGCGCGAGCAGCGTTAATAAGGGCAACCTTCCCATCCCAATCGATCTCTTGAATGCTGGAAGAATCGGTGGGGCGGGCTGTGGATGCATCAATCACTGCGGTGACCCCCTCCATCGCAGCAATCAGCGACTCAGGCCGACGCAAATCACCCTGAGCTAGCTCTGCGCCCCACTCTTTAAGGAAGCTGGCTCGCCTAAAATTGCGCACTAAACACCGAACGTCATAGCCTTCGTCTAAGGCCCGGCGCGTAATCTGTCTGCCCAATGTGCCTGTGGCACCCACCACTAATACAGTCATTCGGGATTAGAGTAAGTTCGTTAACTTTTTATAAGATATACCCTACATTCTCTAATACTTTGACCGCTTCGATGAGGGAATATAGAAAACTCATCAAAAGTTTGTTGCATTAAACGAGAACTGCATAAACTGTGCCGATTGGCGACCTCAGCTTTGCGCAAATTGTCATTGACTGTTAGGGTTAAAGGGCATAAAAGGACGGATTATTTGCCTGATGCCCTGTGGGGCGATCGCCCACGGCCTTTCCCATAACCCTACCAAACCAGTTTTGACCTATCCTAAATCAGAATTTTAGTAGCTTGACTCTATCAATTCTGGACTGAAATTCGTATTCTACTCATATTAATATGCCTAGTTCTAAACCCCTCTCTAAGCTCGACGCGCATCAGCCCCCCGCCTCTCCCCAAACGCGGCCTCCGGCGGGCAATCCGGCTTGCGATGAGCAGCATCCCTTGGATTTAAGGCAGGCGCGGCGACGTTATCGCGATCTGTTGGGGTCTGAAAAGGCGCAGCGGATGGCAGAATTTTTCTCGCTATTGGGTGATACCAATCGGTTGAGACTTTTGTCGGCTCTGTCGATTCAAGAACTGTGTGTGTGCGATCTAGCTGCGGCTGTAAAAATGAGTGAATCTGCGGTCTCGCATCAGCTTCGTACCTTACGCACAATGCGACTGGTCAGCTATCGCAAGCAAGGGCGTAAAGTGTTTTACTACCTAAAAGACAGCCACGTTCTGAATCTTTATCGGGAAGTAGCTGAGCATCTGGATGAGCCCATCGACGAGTAAGCCAAACTGTCAGTTGCCACCGCAAAGCCTGCAATCATTGAGTTTTCTGACGCGACCCGTCTGCGAATGAATTCTGGCGTTATTTTTTGGACGTTGCTGAATTAGTCTATGAAACAGTTTCTGAAAGCCTTGTGCCTCTGTCTCCGATCCGGCGAAATCATAGCGTCAATCAGCAACGCCAATTAAAAAATCCAATTAAAACCCTGGTGGCAACTGCTTAGAGACGCATCATTCGGTACCAACGCCCGCGACTAACAGCCCAGCGACTCTCGCGTAGATACACCCGTCTGAGAATTCGTGCCCGTGGCGATCGCACATAGCTCCTTCACCTGAGCACCATCTAGCAACGCATCGGTGAAATCAGTGCCAGTGATATCCACATCCTCAAACGAAGAACCTAGCAAAATAGCATTCACCAGCACCGCATCGCTGAAGTCGGTATCTTGAAACTTTGTCTGATCCATCATGGTGTCAGACAGATTTGCGCTGTGAAGGGACGTGTGAGTCATCACCGAAGCGCTAAAGATCGCGCCTCGCGCATTTACATTCGAAAAATCAGCAGCCTCTAAATTCGTGTTGGAAAACTCCGCCACCCGCAGCGTTTGCCCCGAAAAGTCTCTGCCGCGTAGCTCTGCATTGCTGAAGGAGAGCGGCGGTGCATATTGAGGAGGCAGGGCGATCGCCCCCTGAGGAACACTCCATACCAGCAACGCCAGCAGCACAACGAGCAGTTGCCCCCAACGCTGAACCAAGCCAGAAGCACGATTGCCTAATGTCATTGCCCTGATCCCCAAGCAGATTCCTTCTTCATATTGACAGCTTTTGAAAAGCTCACAAATCTAGCGCGGAAGTTTCCCCGAATAAACCAGGCAGTGCTGCGGCAGAGGGCTCCAGACCATCCGTTGCCCTGATAGCGCTTCAACTCCTCATGAATCATTCAGTTGTAATAGGCGTAACAAACCGACCCCGACAGCACAGATCGTTGCATCACTCGCCTTAGGGAGCGTGGCTTGCCGAGGAGAGATGAGTTAGAAGCAACGGATGCAGCCATACCGGGCATAGACGAACCGAGAATACCTAATCGTGAGGATTTAACCCTGTCATATTCGAAAGGTTTTAGAGCAAAGCCGTGCTTATGTAACGCTTAACGCGCTGGTTTAAGTGTTTGTTGTTGTGAACTCCTTGTTGCATAGGAGGTTCACAACAATAGTTGCCCCAATCAACCTGTCAGTTGCAATCGGTTTGGGGGTGCTAGACACTAGTGCCCCCCCATCCCTATGTAGCGAGTAGAAAACCCGTGTCTTGTAAACCCACTACAACTTAGATCAAGCCATTCTAAGCGGTGACTGGACTGGCGAATCGAATCTTGAGGTAATCGTCTTCCATCTTGGCACCAGCGGGCTGTAGCGCTGCGAGCGCCTGGGGCAGCACTAAATTGCGGCGATGATTGCCAATTCTTACGTTTAGTTCATCAGCAGACTTGCTCAGTTCCACTTTGTCTTTGGGAATGCCCGGCAGGTATAACTCCAAGCTATAGTGACCATCGCCTTGGACCACCCGCATAGTGGTTTCTTTGTAGTAAACCTGAGATGGATCTTCGTCGCCATACAGCGTTTCTTTGAGCCGCTCTAGCGCAGCGATGCCACACATCTCTTCGGAATACAGCGGCACTTCTTTAACCGGCAGCGGGCTAAAGTTGTCGTGAATCTCTTGGCGGTATTGCTGCTGGTTCTCCTTCCAACGCTGGAAAAAGGGATCAGTGACGCTATCGGGAATGATGCGGTTAGCCACGACCATATCCGTTGCCACGTTGTAGAGGCTGAGATAGGCGTGAGCGCGAAGCGATTCTTTGATCACCATTTTTTCGGGATTGGTCACCAACCGCACCGAAGTGACGGCGCTATCGGTCAGCACTTTCTCCAATTCTTCAATCTGTTGGTAGAACTCGTAGGGAGCATCCATGACTTCTTGGTTAGGCAACGAGAAGCCAGCAATGGGTCGAAAGATGGGTTCTACCAGAGGCCGTAGCGCCGCAGATACGGCTTGTAGCGGTTTATAGAAGCGACGCATGTACCAGCCTGCAACTTCTGGTAAGCTCAGCAGGCGCAGCGCTGTCCCCGTGGGCGCTGAGTCAATGATCAACACATCAAAATCACCGTCGTCATAGTGACGCTTCATGCGGACGAGGCTAAAAATTTCATCCATGCCCGGCAGAATAGCGAGTTCTTCGGCTTCTACACCATCTAACCCCCGCGCTTGCAACACCTGGGTAATGTAGCGCTTGACAGCGCCCCAATTGCCTTCCAATTCCATTAGTGCGTCTAGTTCTGCGCCCCAGAGGTTTGGGCGCACCAAGACAGGTTCATGCCCCAGTTCTAGATCAAAGCTGTCGGCTAGAGAGTGAGCTGGATCGGTGCTGAGTACTAAGGTTTTATGGCCTAATTCAGCGCAGCGCAGGCCTGTTGCGGCTGCAACTGAGGTTTTGCCCACGCCACCTTTCCCTGTCATTAAGATTACGCGCATGGATTCCCGACTGGTGTTGTGATGAATATTTACATTTCTTCTAATCTAACGTCAGTTCGGCAAATGCTCAAAACTGTACTGCCTGTGTCGCGGACAGCACGGTTTTGGAGTGATTCAGCCCCAAGGCGCGGGACTGAGCCACCGCTATCGAACTCACGTAATCTATTTAATCTAACGTGGGGAGTTCCAAATCGGTGCGATCGGTGCAGTTGCTGGGGCGATCGCCCCCTTCGCCTTCCCCTCTTAGGCTGCTCGCCCGGGCCAATGCTGCTTTAGCACATCTAACCGAGAACAGGTCCAATAGTCGATGTGAGAGATCACCTGCTCTTGGTCATTGAGTTCAAGATCGCTCCAGCCGGAGATGGCAATGTGGGGCTGCCAGGGCAAGGGCGTAGTCCAGCTCAGCGTCCAATCGGTGCGAATGTGGGAGTTGTTGCGCTGTATCTGGTGTAAGTCGAGCTGAGGGTGGTGAAACCAGGTTTGGATAAACCCCAGCATTTGCTGGTAGCGATCGCGCCCCCGAAATTCTGTCATGGGGTCTTTAAAGTAAACATCTTCGGCATAGATGCTAAAGGTTTGCTGGTGGGGAAAGTTGCGATAGTCCTGCTTAAGGATGTCCAAAATATCCATCAGTTGCTTTTGCCGAGAGAGATGTGGGGTAGACGGGAGTAGCAGTCAGAGCTACTCAACGGAATCTTCATTATCCCTGCAAACGAGTGGAGCCGGACAGCTGAACAACTGCGGTTATTGCTGCCCTGTTTAAGATGCGTTTAGGCGCAAGGGTTAAGCGGTCGCTGAGAACAATTTAGCCCGTTCATTCGTCTATTGAGGGTGATGTATCTTGGGAACTTAGAAGGCGGGGGCGATCGCCCAAATTGTGACTCGGATTGTGATTGCAGTCGTTAGCATTGAGTTGCTAAACCGGAGACGCTGATCTTGTGGCTGACATCAAGCCCACAATCAGCATGCGCTGCGACTGAAGATAACCTATGGGGCAATTAGCTCACGTGCAGAAGTATCTCTACACCGACGCGGGGTTTCGGAAGCATCTCGACCCGCCCAAACTGTGGTGGTGGGTGGCGATGGGGTCGTTGCTGCTACACTTTGGGCTGCTGTTGCTGTTGCCCTATCTGCTGCGAATGATGACGCGCTCTAGCGCGGCGGCTGCAACCCCGATTGAAATTGTGGATCTGAATACTCTAGGGCTGCAAGGCAATGAGACGGCAGAGGCCACACCAGACGCTCAGTTTGCAGATATTCCACCAACATTTGATGCTGAGAGCGCCCCTCCCGAAGCGTTCTCAGCACCGCAGCCAGCCCCGTTGCCGAATCCAGCGCCCGCACCCGACGGAGCGATCGCCCT
>JBGTOF010000300.1:0-8176 GCA_041742695.1 Elainellales cyanobacterium
CAGAGATGGCGTTGATGACCGTTGGGCATCTTGCCATGCTTATGAGCTTTGCTGTGACCGCACAGAGGGCATTCCATCACTTTGCTTCCAGCCGAGGTTCCTCTCTACTCTACCAATCCCACATTAACCTGACGCATCACCAAATAGACAAGGGTCCGCAGTTGATGCGATTTTGAGCGTTGCATATTCAAGAGACGAATTAGGATCATCTGCAATGCAATGTTCGGAATGTGGAGCCACCTATATCCGTAAGAATGGCAAGAAAAAAGGTAAGCAAAATTACATCTGTGTAGCTTGCGGTTGTCAGTTTATCGATGCCTACGAACCCCACATAGGATACTCAGATGAGGTCAGACGCGAGTGTCTTAAGTTATACACCAACGGCCTCGGATTTCGAGTGGTGAGCTAGACCTGTGGTTAACTATCCCCAATTGCCTAACGCTACTTGGCTCTGACAAGAATAACCACAGGTCTACAACACGACCCCCTTTAGTAACTCCATTTGGTTCTAGATCACTTCCTAAAATACCGAATTGAAGATTCGTTTCCTTGCAAGCAGGGTTGTTGTTGAGATAATGTTTTGAGCTAGACATTCTGAATACAACTTGTTGTTAAACATGTCACTCGTTTCTTTCCGTTGCGCTAGTCTTATGCATCCTAACCTCGCGCTAGATTAAATAACGACTCCACGCTTCGACGATCTCTGGGGAACCATACCAAGGGCGATCGCCCTTAGGTGAATGCCATACGTGATCCAGCGTAATGTTCTCAGCACCGTCTAAATGGGCGGCAACAATAGGGGTAATGCCATCGCCCCAGCACTCGCCCGTGCCGCAGGTGAGCTGGTAGCTGTTATAGGCAATGCCACTGCGCCAGCGCCGCCCATAGATGGCTTTGCCGGCCACGCACACATACCGAACTGTCGGGTAAAACGCACCAGGGTATGTATCTTTAACGAAGTCTAAGTTGCGCTTTGTCCAGCGCTCTTGGCTGATGTGGGGAGTGCCTAGGGTGAGCAATGTAGCAATGTGAGGATGGGCTTTCCAGGGGGCGGGTAGGGGGCGATCGCCCGACTGCACCCCATAGGGTGCTTCACCTAGATAGATGCGGGCAACCCAGCCGCCCGCAGAGTGACCAATCAGATTGAGGCGATCGCTTCCCGTCTCTGCCTGCACCTGCTTAACCGTCGCATCTAACGTTTCAATAATGGGCCCCACCGAGCGCCCACCCACCGTCGGAATCCAGTCTCTCCACCGCAGCGGCACAGTCACGGTGCAAACGCCCAGCACCCTCAATGCCTGCTCCATGCCGCGATAGGGCGCGGCTCCGGCAAGGTATCCTGGCAAAATTACAGTAGGAAGCGGCATGGATTTGCAGGACTAGTTGCGGTGGTCATTGCTGTAGGGCACTAGCGCGCCGGCCCATTGCAGTTTTTCTCGCAGGGTTCTGAAGTAGGAGTAGTCATCGCGCAGAATGATGAACTGTGCGGAAAAATCGGCAGTACGAATGTCTACCCGCTGCCCGGGCCAAATGGAGGTAGCCAGCACCCCATCCATCCAGAGCTTTGTCGTGAGGTCGCGATCGGCCAAGGGCCAGACGCTGACGATTGACCCTGGGGGCAGCACGATCGGGCGGCTAGAGAGACTCAGGGGACAGATGGGCGTTACGGCGATCGCCTCCATGCCAGGGTGAATAATAGGGCCGTTCGCTGCCACGGTGTAACAGGTTGAGCCCGTGGGCGTCGCCACAATCAGCCCATCACCCTGATACTGATCCACGACTTCACCATCAATTTCCATCTCTAGAATCGAAGTCACCATCCGGTCAGCCGAACCAGGCTTGACGCACATTTCATTGAGCGCATAGAAGCGATCGCTCATCGGTTCCAGATTTGTGCGGTTGCCTTCATAGGTTGTCGCTTGCAACATCATCCGCCGCTGCACCGCAAACCGATCCCCTAGCAGGCGCTGCCACACGCGCTCCGAGTTCTCAAAATGCGTCAGTGATTCGGTTAAAAAACCCAAGTGCCCACCCACATTCACCGCCAGAATGGGGATGCCATCCGCCGATAGGTTGCGGGCTGCTGCTAGCGCCGTGCCATCTCCACCCAGCACCACAGCCAAATCAATTGGCCCATCCACCGACGACAAAAATACTGGGTATGGATTGTCTTTCGCGCCACTAGGCCCCATTAAGACCCGACAGCCCAACGCCTCTAGCTCCGTTGCACAGCGCTCTGCCCAGCGCTGGCTGTTCAGGTTTCCAGCCTTATGCGCGATGATAACTTGGTTTAGCTGCACAACAACGGCTCATAGGCGGCAACAGGGTTGCGAGAATCCAATTACCATTTCAGCAAATTAAATTCCTGCATATCTACCGTATCGCGGTTGCGGTAAATCGACAGCACAATGGCCAAACCTACAGCGGCTTCTGCTGCCGCAATCGTAATTACAAACACCGTAAACACTTGACCCTTGACCTGAGCCGGATCACTGTAATTGGAAAATGCCATCAGGTTCAAATTCACCGCATTGAGCAGCAGCTCAAGCGACATCAACACGCGAATCGCATTGCGGCTGGTCACCAGACCATAAATGCCAATGCAGAACAAGGCTGCCGCCAATAGAAGGAAATACTCAAGTTGCATCGCTTACGCCTATCTGTCACTCAAAACGAAGTTGACCAAAATTCAGTCTGTCCATTTGGGGTTCTAAAGCCGCAACGGCTTCACTAGACCGTCACTCGCATCGCATGCTAGCGTCGGCCGCCCGTCAACTCGCGAGGCCGTTCTGGCAGCGTCAGGGATGTTTCTGCTGACATATCTTCCCCCTCTTCCGGGAAAAATTCACGTCGCGCAATCACAATCGCCCCAATCAATGCCATCAATAGCAGCACCGACGCCAGTTCAAAGGGAAGAAGAAAATCGGTGAAGAAGTGCTTGCCAATTTCGACTAAAGCAGCATCACCGGCAATAGGAGCGCTAGAAATTGACCATGGTGTCGCAATAATCATGCTAGATAGCAGGGCAAATAGCCCTCCACACACCAGCGCCGTCACACCTTGATTCAGCCAAGCGTTGGGAATGCGGGCAAAGTCGCGCCGCTTGTTCACCAGCATAATGCCGAACAAAATCAGCACGTTGACCGCGCCCACGTAAATTAAGATTTGCGCTGCTGCGACAAAGGCCGCATTCAGCAAGATGTAAAGGCCAGAAATGCTAACAAACAAAAACCCCAGCAAAAAAGCCGAATACACAATGTTGTTGAGCAACACCACTCCAATCGCCGACGCCAGCATCATAAACGCTAGGATGCCAAACGATACAATCTGAACCCCTTCTGCCAAATTCACAGCGTTGCGTACTCCAGTAAACAAGTGGGCTAAATCAGGTGAGCTATTGAAACCATTGCCCCCAAATTCTAAAGGGACGCTGGGGAAGACACAAGCAAACTATTCAGATTTTTTCCGCACATAGTCGCTTGCAGACGTGAGAGCCTGCAGCTTCAATCATCGGTCTAGTCAGAGTCAGCCAATTTTTCTGACGGCGCGGTGGCGGCCTGTGCTGCTTCTATCTCCTTCACAATTTCTTCAGGACGCTGCCCTGCCCGCTGTGACCCTTTCGGCAGGTCATGGGGAGATAGGACGCCCTTCGGAAGATAGGCAAACTCGCGCAACGGCGTGGTCATGGCATCTTCAGTCACTTTGTACGGTAGGCGACCCAGCGCTACGTTGTCGTAGTTCAGCTCATGGCGATCATAGGTCGAGAGTTCATACTCTTCGGTCATCGAGAGGCAGTTGGTGGGGCAGTATTCCACACAGTTACCGCAGAAGATGCAAACGCCAAAGTCAATGCTGTAGTGGTTGAGCTTTTTCTTCTTGGTTTCGCGATTGAACTCCCAGTCCACAACAGGTAAGTTGATCGGACATACCCGGACACACACTTCGCAGGAAATGCACTTGTCAAACTCAAAGTGAATGCGGCCCCGAAACCGCTCAGACGGGATCACCTTTTCGTAAGGATACTGGACTGTAACAGGACGGCGCTGCATGTGGTCAAAGGTGACAGACAGACCCTGTCCAATATATTTGGCGGCCTGGACTGCTTCCTTGGTATAGTCGCCAACTTGTTGGAGGAATTTCAGCATGATGAGTAGTTCTCTCTGTTCTCTCAAGGATTGACCGGGATTCTACCGGATCAGCAGGTGGAGGCGTGCGACGGAGGGATAAGCAGCGGTCTGAGTCAGTGGAAATCACGGCAGGGGTGATCTGACTCAGACTAGCAGTTGACTGAACTTTCTGTAGAGCTGATGCAGCTAGCTGCAAGGGTTGAGGCGTTTACGTATAGAACCGCAGGAGGTTGTCTTCACCCTAACGCCTTTGGCTAAATATCGGAGCCTAGCCGCCAAACGCAAGGGGGAATGCCAGCTTGAGGCCAGCTGTGGCCAGCAAGTTGACGAGCGAGATGGGCAGCAAAAACTTCCAACCTAGATCTAGCAGTTGGTCGATGCGAACGCGGGGCACTGTCCACCGTAGCAGAATCGCCAGAAATAGCAGCAAGTAGGCTTTGAATAGCGTCATGACGATGCCAAGGCTGGCGGCGATCGCCTGAAACCAGCCTGCATTCTCGCTAACCCCGATCAAGCTGGCTAGCCAGCTAACTGGAATAGGAGACTCCCAACCACCCATGTAAAGCACTGCAAACAGCAGCGCAGACAGCACCAGGTTGGCGTAAGATCCGGCATAGAACAGCATGAACTTCACTGCGCCGTACTCGGTTTGATAGCCCGCTACCAGTTCTTCTTCGGCCTCTGGCAGGTCAAAGGGCATGCGCTCGCACTCAGCCAGGGCGGCAATCCAAAAAATTAGAAAACCGATGGGCTGCCGCCACATGTTCCAACTCAGGATGCCGTAGCCTGACTGTTGGTTAACGATATCTATTGTGCTTAGGGAGTTGGACATCATCACGACCGCCAGCACAGATAGCGCCAGCGGAATCTCGTAGCTGATGGACTGCGCAGCTGCCCGCAGCCCACCCAGCAGCGAATACTTATTGTTAGAGGCGTAGCCCGCCATCAGCAACCCAATGGGCGCAATGCTCGATAGCGAAATCCAGAGGAAGATGCCAATGCCTAGATCGGTGATGACCAGATTTTGACCAAATGGCACGATCAGGAATGACAAAAATACTGGGATAAACACCAGCAGCGGCGCGAGGGCAAACAGCCACGGGTCAGTCTTCGCAGGAAATACATCTTCTTTGGTAAGCAGCTTGAGCACGTCTGCTGCGGGCACTAATAATCCCTGCGGCCCCATAAACTCTGGACCAATGCGCTGCTGTGCTGCCGCTGATACCTTCCGCTCTAGCCAAGTAGAGACCAATGCCAGCACTGTGACAGCGCCCACAATTAACACCATCGGCAGTGGGATCCAGACTACTTTAGCCAGACTGTGAGAGAGGCCTAACCCTTCGAGCAGGCTGATGAAATTTTGTTGTAGGTCGATTCCAGAATCCATAAGGCGGCAATAAATAGCACGACGGGATGTGACAGAGGCAGGAGGGCGAGCCCGCTAGAGTGGCTGACCAGCCAATCAATGCGATGGGTTCATGATTGTTTACTAAACTCACTGATAGTATACCGACTTCAGGTCGGGCGAAACGGCATCCTGCCCTGCGAGCTTCATCGCAAATGCCTGGGTTGAGGATAAGTCTTGTTGAATGCGCTATAAATCACGTCTATTTCAGAGAAGTCGGACTATCATTAGTTGCTATCGAAAGCGAGTCGATGTGCTGTACCAAACCGTGCAAATTCCAAGTTTTCCTGAAGCCAATCATCCGCTGGTGAAATCACTGTCGCACTATGGCGATCAGGAACTGCTAACGCTGTTTCAGAAGCATGCTGATTCTGGGCAATACTTCACAGCAATCTTTTGTCGGTATTATCCCCTGGTGTATACGCTCATCGCCAACTCAGGGCGATCGCCCGTTCAAGCTGACTATCTCTTCGCTCAAACGTGGCGGCACATCTTTTATGAGCTGAATGGGTTGGAGTTGGGGCAAGGCCATGCTAAAACGCTCCAGTCTTGGCTGCTCCATGTCACGACGCTTTGCGTCAAAACCATTGAGTTGCCGCCCGTTGAAGAAATTCAATATTCGCTAAAATCGTCGCCTCCGCCGCTGTGGTGCTATGTTGAGCGCGCCTTGGGGCAGCTCTCTCCCCTGCTGCGACTGATGGTGCTGATGGCGCAAACCTATCACTGGAGCGAAACGCGGATTGCGGCCTATCTTCAAGCGGAAGGAGAATATATCTCCCCAGCCGATGTGCGAGGTCATCTCACCGATGCCTATCGCCAACTCGAAGACGCGTTGCCAGACGATATCGACACAATTTATCTAGAACGTCACCAAACCGGGCAATCCAAAGATGATTCTGCCCGGTTTGGATCGAATTAGTAGGGGGTGGGGCTGAATGATTGCAGCTATCCCTAATTCACGTCAACGCCGCCCTCGCGATCGATACTGATTGCGGTGCGATCGCCCCCAAGGTCGCTGCCCACACTGAGCGTCACAATCAGCGTGCCGGCGGGCGCATTGGGTGTGAGGGTTGTGGTCAAAAACCCATTGTCAAACCGCCGGAACGTGAGGCTGGTGGGGACTGGGATTTGCGTTAGCGTCACGGTGCTGAGGCGAGCCAGCGTGCGGATGTCGGTTTCCCCTACGACTTCATACCCCACAGGTGCCCCTGTTTCGTTGATCAACTGAATCGTGAGGGTGCCGTTAATCGGCGTCACATAGGCTTCTGGAATGGGCAGCGGCTGCGCTAGCAGGAATGGCGTAGCCGTACCCGGGTGATTTACCGGCGGCTGGCCGACTGCCGATGGCGACATACCCAAGCTGAGTACGCTAGCGATTGACAGCGCTGCAATGGATAGTCCCCGGCGAGCTAGGACTATAGGGTCTCCCACCTTTTTCTGGTGGGGTGCAGACTGATTTAGAGGTTGATCTGGCTTCATCGGTTTCACGCTGGGTTTACTCCGTATCCACACCTGACGGCCTGAGCCCATCAGTAAGAGTCACGTAAATTCACAGGATTCATCTCAATTTTGACTGGGTTAGGGTGTTGGCGATTGAGGGCTACTCCCCATGACCCGCTAATTTTCTTCTGTCGAAATTGGTAAAGAAAATGTTCCAACCGTTGATCTCTATTTGTTGCCTGCTGCGATCGCCTCTGAGCGTCAGTGCACCGCCTATCCCCTCTGTCACGCAGTCTACCCTACTCAAACCCTGGATAGCAGCTGGGGCGATCGCCCTAGGCCTTTGGGGTGGGGCGATCGCTCCGGCAACGGCCACAGTTCAATCTGCTGTGGGGCGTGCCGTTGCCTTTAGCTGTCAAGAGTCTCAAAACAGTATCCGCCAGAAGGAGGCACCAGTGGTTGCCTTTGGCACGAGTCGCATTTATATCGGCTATCAGCAAGTGTCGAGCACCAACAAAAACCCGATCATGGTGCGCTTCAATAGCGGGCAACGAGTGTGGTGCCGCACCAACTATGAAATGTCGGGTGACGATGGAGAAGGCTATGGGCTGCTATGGGACGGCGGCAACATGCTCTATGGAGTGTTTAGCGCAACGGGAACCCAGGGCAGTAGCAGTCAAGACTATCGACGCTTTACCAGCCAGGGCTGGCTGTCTAGCTATGGCAATGGCGGTGGCCCCAAAGCGTCTGTCATTCTTCGCATCAATCCCAACACAGGTGTCGCGAATGCAGGCACCTTTGTCACTAGCCAGCTAAGCAATGGACGAACCAACTCCCTCGTTGTGCGCAGCCTCGCGTGGAACAATTCGCGGCTAGTCGTGCAAGCCAATGCTTGGTTTTCGCCCCGCCGCCCAAATCGTCAGCCCCTGAGCTGCTCTGGGTCATCTCCGTTTGACTATCGGTTGGTGCTTGTCGCTAACTTGAGTCGGGCGGTCACGGCTTCTGCCGATCGCTGTTCATAGTCGCAAGAGCTAAACAGGCAACTCTGAGGAGAAGTCGCAGCAGGGAGCACGTCACCTTGGCGATGAGTAATTATGCTTAGGCCGTGATTAGTTCCTGTGTGCCAATGAGGTCATTGAGATAGGCACAGCGGTGAGCGAGCACTTGAGGAACCCGGTCTGCCTTCCACTGGGCACCGGTTAGG
>JBGTOF010000334.1:0-3859 GCA_041742695.1 Elainellales cyanobacterium
TCAGACAGCGCGTCGGACGGTTGGTGCGGAAAACCTTATCGTTCTCGAAGAAGTTGAGCAACCACATCGGCGCGATCTGGTACTTTGTGCATCATTACAACGCCTCACCTCCTTCTTAACCATTACTATGCAGCACTACCAAAACTAGTCTATTGATAAAAGCTGTTCTGCATTCGCAGAACCCCGGCTGGAATGGATAACAGCAGAAGTAAATCTATAGAGTTTTTGCTAATAATTCTTCACGATTAGGCAATAGAGAGGCACTTCTAAGCTGACTAAATTTAAGCTCGTTGAAGCTATCACTGAGGGACAAGGCAGAGCCCAGGGTTCGTAGAGTACTCTAAAGATAGAGCAGGAGTAGGGCGACCTCTTGATGCGCGGATTAAGCCGCTATCCGCCGCCTGGAATCGCACCGCCTCACGGTGTGGCTTTTCCTAACCGTAGCAGGATACTCCTATGGCAATTATTTCTCGACAGCTATTGCAAGAGCATATTTTAGAGAAGCTGGTGCGTACCCACGAGGCGGGTATTGAAGAAGGCGTGCAGCAGGGAATTAATCGGGGTCGTCAGCAGGGCGCTAGCGCGATCTTGATCCTAATCCTCCAACACCTGTTTCCCTCCATCGATTCCCACTTGCTGGGGCGGGTGGGGAGTTTGCCCTTTGACCATTTGCAGGAGTTGGCGATCGCTCTACCCACCCTCCCCACGCTTACGGCACTCTTGCAGTGGCTTGATGCAGAGCGCTCCTATTAGGCTCCCTCTACGGGCTTGCTCAATCATTTGGCCGATCAGTTTGCTGGTGCCGTGCTATAGGATTTAGTAGGTGAACGAGGGTATTGCGCGATGCCCACGACTCGCTCTGCCAATTCTTTCTAACGCCTTCCAAACATGCCTGCACTGACTGCTATTCCTAATCGTGATATTCCCGTCGCCCTCACTATTGCTGGTTCTGATAGCGGCGGTGGGGCAGGCATTCAGGCAGATCTGCGAACCTTTGCCTTCCATCGAGTCCACGGCACCAGCGCCCTCACCTGCATCACCGCCCAAAACACCCAGGGCGTCACCCGTGTGGATGCGTTGCCACCAGACGCGGTGATTGCTCAAATTTCCGCTGTGGTAGACGATATTGGCGTCCAAGCGGTTAAAACTGGGATGCTGCTCAATGAAGACATTATTGCAGCTGTGGCCCAGCAGGTGCAGCAGTGGGCGCTGCCTAACTTGGTGGTAGATCCAGTTATGGTTTCGCGCACGGGGGCGCAGTTGATTGATGATGCGGCGATCGCCGCCCTGACCCAAGATCTCATTCCTCTAGCCACCATTCTGACCCCTAATCGCTATGAGGCTCAGATACTCAGCGGGCTGGAGCTGAATAGCCTGAGCGATATGAAAGCTGCTGCTGCTGCTATTTTTGAGCAGGGCACTCGGGCGGTGCTGGTGAAAGGCGGCGGCATGGAAGGGGATTTGCGGGGTGTGGATGTGTGGTTTGACGGCGATCGGCTAGAAGTGCTGCAAATCGAGCCAGTGGAGACGCGGGATACCCACGGCACGGGCTGCACCTTATCGGCGGCGATCGCCGCTAATCTTGCTCAAGGCATAGAGCAATTTAGCGCGGTGCAACAGGCGAAGCACTATGTGACTCAAGCCCTGCACCATTCCCTGCGCATTGGGCATGGACAAGGGCCGGTGGGCCACTTCTACCCGTTGCTGGCCTAGAGCCAACAAGTACTAGCCCATGCCAATTCGCGTGAGCATGGCCCAGTGCTGGGGCAGCGAGGCGAGCGTGTTGGCGGTGATGAGGCTGCTAGCAGCGACCGCTGGCAAACCAATGCCGGGAAAGGTAGAGTCTCCACAGCACCACAGTCCCTTAAGCGGTGTGCGCGCGCCAGGGAATAGTGCTTCTCCGGCGGCGATCGCCGGGCCATAGGAGCCACGATGCCGTCGCAAAAATCGTTCGTGGGTCAGCGGCGTGCCTACCAGCATTACCTCACAGCGCGATCGCACATCGGGAATTACCTGCTCCAGCGCTTGCCACATCCCGAGCGATCGCGCCTGTTTCATCAAGCCCCAGGTGCAAGTGCATAAAACTGTCGCAGGCGGGCGTCTGCTGGCGCTGCTGGCGGTAGCGGGCAGGCACCAAATCGGGGGGCAGCAGCGCCAGGGTATCCCAAACGGAGGCCGCTGAGGCCACCGCCTGGCGACTGTGCAGCCGAGTGCCATCCCGCAGCTGCACGCCCACGGCTCGCCGACCTTCCACCAAAATCTGGCTCACATGGGACTGTAGCCGGACACCTGATAGCCATAGGTGGCCAGCAGTGCAGCACAGCTGAGCCCGCCGATGCCGCCGCCGATAACAATTACATCTGCATCCACCGTTGCACCTCTCTCACGCATGATGGACTTGGGGGAACCTGAGCATAGATGCAGCTAATCATCGGGAAACTGCCAGCACGCGATGCGCTCTATCGACTGGCTGCCACAAGTGCAGCCTTGTGCGTCAGAAGCTACCCACTCGCGATCGCACCTTCGACAGTGATGCAAGATATTGTTGCGATTCGCCGCAGCTAGAATCTGCTGCCATTCTGCCAGCTCAGCGGGGGTGAACTGAGAGGAAGGCTGACCCGATGGATCACGGTGACTGGATGGCATGACGGAGAAATAAATGAGGTTTAAGTTTAGAGGCGATCGGGAACCTTCGCCGCGGTCGCCCATCCCGTCATCACTAAGCCGCGGGTATCAATGACTAAAACAGAGAAGGATCTGGGAGATTATAGAGCGATGCTCTTGCTGCAGGGTGAACCGACCTGCAACACGGGGATGCACTCCCTGAGCCCTGGTATACCCATTCATTACAGTAAGGGACTAGAAAGTCAGGGACGAGAGGAAACAGGCTAACCTATAGCGCTTGCGGAGTGGAGACGGTGCGCAACGAATAGGGCACTTCTAGCCCGTGGGCTTGCATGAGAGCAGTATTGCCGAGTAGCTCTCGGGGGGACGCGTCAGCAATGAGGGTGCCGTCGTTCATTAGCACGGTGCGATCGCACACCTCTAAAACAAACTCCAAATCATGGGAGGCGATCACCATCGTGTCTGGGGCCTGTTGCAAAAACCGGATCAAGCGGCGACGCGCCCGCATATCTAGATTGGCGCTGGGTTCGTCGTAGATCACCACCTGGGGGCGCATGGCGATCACTCCGGCGATCGCCACCATCCGCTTTTCGCCACCCGAGAGGTGATGCGGAGGCCGCTGGGCCAGCTCTTGGGTGCCCGTCAGCGTCAGCGCCTCCGCCACGCGGCGATCGATTTGCTGCGGCGTAAAGCCCAAATTCTCAAGCCCAAACGCCACATCCTCCCATACTGACGCAGAAATGAGCTGGTCATCTGGGTTTTGGAACACCATGCCCACCTCGGGGCGAAACTGCCCCGGCACGACCGGTTGCCCCATTAGCTCAATGTGTCCGACGTGGGGTGTGAGAATGCCACTCAGTAGCAAAAACAGGGTGGTTTTGCCGCAGCCGTTGTTGCCGATGATGCCGAGGCGATCGCCCGGTTTCACCTCCAGATTTACCGATTGCAGCACATCGGGCTGATCGGGGTAGCCAAAACATAGGTCTGAGACGGTAAGAGCAGAATTGTAGCGGAAGGTCATCGGGGCACTCATCTATCGTTGCCAGTTTAGCAGGGCTTCAGCGATCATGAGGCTCAGGGCGCTGATGAGGGCGATCGCGATCCCCCACCAATCAAACGCGGTTGCCCGGGGGCGATCGCCCCGCCCCTTCCCTAACCTCGCCCCATAGCCGCGCAGCTGCATCGCCTTATACACCCGCTCCGACTGCTCATAGCTCCGCACCAGCAGCGTGCC
>JBGTOF010000348.1:0-9989 GCA_041742695.1 Elainellales cyanobacterium
GTGCCAAAATCATCTAAACAGAGCTGAATTTGTCGCTCTTGAATGCAATGAAGCAGGATGGCAGTCGTCTGAGCGTTTTCGATGATGGCGCTTTCAGTAATCTCAAGCTTGAGAAAACGCGGGTTGAGTTGGGTGATCTTGAGGATGTGGTCGAGCTGGGATAAGAAGTTGGGCTGCACCAGCTGCCGTGCTGACAAATTGACACTGATTGTGAGAGATGAGTGGTTCAGATCGTGTTGCCATTGGCGTAGCTGCTGACAAGCTTGCATTAGCACCTGCTCCCCAATCGGGATAATCAGCCCGGTTTCTTCCGCGAGGGGAATGAAGTCGCCTGGGGGCACTAGCCCGCGCTGGGGATGGGGCCAGCGCACGAGCGCTTCGAAGCCTGTGATCGTGCGCTGCGTTAGGTCAATAATCGGCTGATAGTAAACAATGAGTTCGTTTTGCTGCACAGCGTAGCGCAGGTCGGTTTCGAGCTGTAGGTTTTGCTGCACGGCTGCGTGCATCGCGGGGTCAAAGACTTTGAATTGGCCTTTACCTGAGGCCTTGGCGCGATACATGGCGGTGTCAGCATCGCGCAGCACATGGTCAGCAGAGGGATACGTGCGATCGCCCAGAACAATGCCAATGCTGGCGTTGATAAACACTTCGTGGCGCTGTAGATGAAAGGGGAGGCTCATGCGCGTCAAGATGGCGTTGGCGATCGCCATAAGCTGTGCCAAATCTGCCGCAGGATGAATCAGGATGGCAAACTCATCCCCCCCAAATCGGGAGAGAGTATCCCCAGGTTGAATCAAGCCTTCTAAGCAGCGGGCGATCGCCAGCAATAGCTCATCTCCCACTAAGTGCCCCAGGGAATCGTTCACCAGCTTGAATCGATCGCAGTCCAGAAACAGCATGCCAAACTGATAGTCAGGCTGCACCTGCGATTGCGCCATGGCCTGCTGCAGTCGATCCATAAACAGCCGCCGATTGGGCAACTGCGTAAACCCATAATGCAACGCCATTTCCCGAAGTCGGTTTTCAAGCTGGCGGCGCTCTTGACTTTCTTGCTGAAGTTAATCGTTTGCAAGTTCTAAGCGCTGAGTGCGATCGCGCACCCGCTGTTCCAGCTCATTCTGTAACTGTTGATTGCGACGTTCGGCCTGCCGTAGTGCCAGTTGGTTGCGCACCCGTGCTACCACCTCTTCCATATAAAAGGGCTTGGTGATGTAGTCGGCGCCCCCGACGCTAAAGGCGCGCGACTTGTCTATGCCTTCATCAAGCGCGCTCAGAAACATGACAGGAATGTCTCGGGTATCGGAATGAGACTTAAGCTGCATGCATACGGCATAGCCATCCATCTCAGGCATCATAATGTCGAGCAGCACCAAGTCAGGATACTTCGCTGCGATCGCCTTTAACGCCAGTGAGCCATTAATTGCCATGCGAACGCTGTAGCCCTCAGACTGGAGCAAATTCGACAGAATTCGCAAGTTTGCCGGAGTGTCATCCACAATCAGGATGTCTGCAAGGGCGGCGGTAGTGGTTTGAGAAACGCTCACATTAGACATAAACCGCAGGGATAGAGTGCTGTTGAATAACGCTGCACGGTGCCTTAAATTCTCTCAAGTTCTAGAGGGACAGCTTTGGGACGCCGGGGTATCGATCGCGCTGCGGGTCAGGGTCGAGATCACGTCGAATCGAAAGTCATGGGTGAGATCTTGAAGGGCGATCGCCAGCGATTGGTATTGCGTAGGAATCTGCTCTAAAAGCTGCAACACTTGGCGATCGCTGCATTGGGTCGCAGCCCGGTGCAGCGCAGTCAACCAGGTTGCAGGCATTACCGTAAGACTCTCGACCGTGAGCTCTGCCAAGAGTTGCGGCGGCTCAGCAGCAGAAAGAGCCTCATAGGCATACTGCAGGCCAAGATGCTGCTGCAATAGCGCCAGCATCTTGGCCTTTTTGATCGGCTTGTGTATCACATCTTCGCAGCCGCAGGCCAAAATCTGCCGCCGCTGCTCTTCAAACGCGTTAGCTGTCAGCGCAATTACTACTGTCTTTTGCCCCTGAGCTGTGGCCTTAATGTGTCGGGTAGCAGCATAGCCATCCAGCACAGGCATTTGCATATCCATCCAGATCAGATCGGGTTGCCACTCTTGCCAGATCTGGATACCCTCCTGGCCATCGACAGCAGCACGGACATCAAAGCCCAGGTTTTCCATCAGCTTGGTCATCAGTAACCGATTGGTGGCGCTGTCTTCCACAATTAGAATGCGGTATACAGGTTGACCCGGTGCCAGCCCCACCACTTGCTCAGCATCCCAAACCGGAGCAGGAACATCCGGCGGAGATGCGACCTCAGCTCTCATGGAGAAAGTGAAGCGGCTCCCTTCGTCTAGTTTGCTCGTTACAGCGATCGCCCCACCCAGCAACTTGACAAAGCGTTGAGTGATCGCCAACCCCAATCCAGTGCCTTCAATCTGGGTTCCGCTCTTTGCCCGCTCAAAGGGCTGAAAGATTTTGCTGACCTCTTCGGCTGACATGCCCAACCCTGTATCTTCAATTTCAAAACTGAGATGACATGGGATCGATAGAGCCTTGCCTGTTTCGCCCCTAGAACCATCAGGGTTAGCAGGGACGTGTACCAAATTTTCGCCAGCGTTGCCGTGGCTAGAATCATCATGGGATTGAGGAGAGACAAGGTGCTGCCCATGAAAGGGGGAATGGAGTGAGTTCAAATCAGGTCGCCCGTCGCCTACAGTGGCACTAACCTTCAGCCTTACTTCCCCTTGCTGAGTAAACTTGATGGCATTGCCCAGCAGGTTGATTAACACCTGGCGCAGTTTGCTCTGGTCAGTGCGAATATATTGCGGCACAGACGGGTCGAACTGAATAGAGAAGCATAACCCTTTGTTAGCAATCCGCAGGCGAAACATTTCATCCAATTCTTCTAGCAACTTGTAGAGATGGAACTCTTCTACATTAAGAGCAATTCGTCCAGCCTCAATTTTTGACATTTCCAGCACATCGTTGATGAGCTCTAGCAGGTGTTCGCCACTGCGGCTGATGATGGCGAGGTAATCCTGATAGTCTCCTGATAACGTGGGGTCTCGGTGCATGAGCTGGGCAAACCCCAAAATGGCATTGAGGGGCGTCCGCAGTTCATGGCTCATGTTCGCCAAAAACTCGCTCTTGGCGAGGTTGGCGGCGTTGGCGGCAGCGCTGGCCTTTTGCAGCGCCACAGACTGTTCCTGAGTTTGGCTAAACAGTTCAGACTGTTGGATGGCGACGCCTAGTTGGGCACCGACTTGGGTAGTGAGCTTGATTTCAAATTTCTGCCATTGGCGAGAGTTGGCGTTGTGGTAGCTGGCGAGGAGACCCCAAAGCTGATTGCCGCTAAAGATCGGAACGATCAAGTAAGCTTTGGCTTGCAGCGATTCCAGCAGTTCCATATAGCAGTCGTCAAAGCCCGCATCATAAATATCGGGGACAGAGAGATAGCGAATGCCGTTGCTGTAGTGTCCACCTTGGTTTTCTTGGAGATAAGTGTCTTGAATGGGAGAGGCGTCGGCATCTATGAGCTTAACGGTGCAGCGATCGCTCTCTAGCGCATAGCTGGTGCTGTCTTGGGCAAGTAGCGATCGCCAGCCTGAGCCGACCGATTCGGCGACGACATTACCACTCCAGTCAGGGTTAAAGCGATACACAATGACGCGGTCGCACGCCAATATCTGCCGCAGTTCGTCGGTTGTCGTGCGAAAGATGTCGTCAATGTTGAGGGTTTGACGCATTCGCTGCACCACTCGGGCGATCGCCCTTTCGCGGTTGGCGGTTTGCGTTAGGGCGATCGCCGACTCTTCTTGAGCAGTGATGTCGCTAATGGTGCAGACTACCCGCTCCACATTGCCCTCGTCATCCAATTGGGGATCAGCGTTGAACAGCAGCCAGCGATGGGCTGAGCCATCATCGGCGGGGTTGATAGAGCTGGCGTGCTGAATGCCTAGCACTTCGCCGAGTAGGGGCGTTTTTTGGGCGATCACCCGCTGCACTGGCAAGTCTTCTAATGCGGGCACGGTGTTGTTTTTGCGCACAACTGTCCAGTTCTGTCCAAACACCTGCCGAGTTGATTCGGTAACCAACCCCAATAAATGAACTGCGGCCTGATTTTGAGAAAGGATCTCGGCGCTAGAGTTGAGTAGCAATACGCCAACCTGCATATCGCGAATGAGCAGACGAAACTTTTTCTCGCTCTCTCGTAGGGCTTCTTCACGCATGGCCTGGTTCATCAGCCGCTGATCAAAGAGCGACGCGATTAACAGCGCATTGAGCAGCACCAACGTTTTGACGCCAATGGCGATCGCTAACCAAAAGGGCGAAAAGTTGGGTATCATCCCTGCGGTCGGGAGTAGCGCAGCCCCAGTAAGGGGATGAAACTGCGTAGCGGCCATGCCCGTATAGTGCATACCGCTGACGGCCATCCCCATCACCACCGCACTGATGGAGCGGCGCAGGATAGAATGACGCGTTTCTCGCTGGGGCTGAATTTTGGCCAGCCATAGCGCTCCAAAGGAGGCCAGCACGGCGATCGCCAGTGACAGCAGCACCAGCCTCGCATCGTAGTCCATGGGCATTGATGTTTCCATCGCCGCCATGCCGATGTAATGCATCCCCGCGATAGCGCTACCCATGCAAAGACCGCCAGGCAGCAGTGTCCAGCTCCATTGGTGCGATCGCCGCAGCAGATTAAAGGCAATGCCGGAGGCCAAAATGGCGCACAGCAGTGATACGACTGTGGGCCCCATATTGTATGACACCGGATACGGCATCTCGACGGCTAGCATTGCGACAAAGTGCATTGACCAAATGCCGGTGCCCATTGCCGCGGACCCCGCAGCGAGCCAAAGCACTTGCCGCCGTGCCGCACTCCCTTGCATTCGCCGGGCTAGGTCAAGCGCTGTGTATGACCCGAATACGGCGATCGCAAAGGACAGTGCCACCAGCCAATTGTTATACGTAGACTCCATACCTAGCTTCCAAAAATCTCAAGTGCTGCTGACAAGGCTGAATGCGGTGAATGAGCTTTAAGGCGTGCAGCGTGGTGACCCAATGGCGATCGCATCCCCAAACGCTGCGATAGAGGATGCGATGCTCATGCATAGCCTAAGGACAACGTGCTAATCTGCGTCCTAAATTGACAGGCAGCCTGGGGTGCAGTGGCCTTAAGACGTAAAGCTGCAATGGTTCGTGTAATGTGCGAATTACACAACGCGCTACCGCTAATCTAAGCCTGTTGTGATCAAATCTCTAAATCCACCCTGCCTTTAGAATACCCATGAATTTAGATGAATAAAGGGATAATCCAACAATATCCGCCAACTTGCTGAGGTTCCTAAGCAGTTAGAACCGAATACGAATCACCCTAAAATTGTTTGATGAAGCCTATATCAATAGGTGATCGCACGACATCAATCAGCGCTGAATAGGATTCATGTTGCTCCGTTTTGATGTTTGAGTTCACCCAAAAAGCCTGAATCCTATTAGCTTGAAATAATTACTTAATTGAAACCCAAAATGGAGACCATTGTTGAGCGTAAATATTGTACTGCAAGAACTTTATCATTCCACCAAGAATTTATTGGGGAGCGACCTGATGAGGCTCAATGATGCTTAAGAAAAGTGTTAAGCAGCGTTCTGCTTGATTAAGAAATAGCTATATTTCCGAATAATAGTTTAATGAAATTGGTGTGGATTCCGTTGATATACTGAATCGCCTGCCCAAATCTTCTAATCACAGCAATTTCCAATTCCTTGAACTCAGATATTTTGAGTCGAATCATGCATTGTCTGGCCTTTATAGACATACGGTTGGCCTATTTAGACAGGCGTGATCACCCCGATTTATCTGTATTTTTTTTGCCGACCATAAAGTAATCTTAAAGCTATTTTAAATTTAAAGCTAAAGAAAAATAAATACAGCACTCTTGACTTATCAAAAGTTCTGCACAGTAACTTCGGTATAGTTAATGTTCTGGTTCAAAGCAAGGTTGTAATCCCCTAATATTTGAGGTGCAGCAAAGCCTAGGATTGATCTGTCGAGTTAATCTATTACTTCCATACTTTGCTTAAATCTTTGCTTAAGGCAACGGGTCTGATTAACTGACAAACCTTTTCTTGTAGGCTGGGTTGAACCCCGTGCAACCTAACACCAGCCTATAGTCTCTTGGGTTACGTTACCGCTAACCCAACTTACGAGAGAATAGGAGTTTCAGGAATTTCGTCAGTCAACTAGGGCAACGGGTGGAACCCTTTAACCGCTTTGGTTTTGTCGGTCGGGTTGGAGGCGTGAGTCTGGATGGGGCAGGCCGATTCGAGAGCGATCGCCCCCCGGTTCGGCTGCCGTTTCTGGATTCAAGTCAGGTGATTCAGGCTGAACGCCTACAGCCTGGTTCGGCTCATCGTCTACATCATAAATTCCTAGATCGTCATCCTCGGCGGCTATCCAATTTTCCTCAGACATGAGGCCGTCTAGGTCGTCTGCAGCGTCAGGATCAAACTCAAAGCTATCAGGGAGCAAATCAGGGCGATCGCGATACGCGGCAAATCGCTGCTCTTCTATCGGGTTGCTTGGGCGAGTGGGGTTATAGGAGGGGCGTGAGGCTTGGGGCAGACGACTCGCGCGAGCGGATTTACTGGGGGGTGGCTGCATTAGATTGTGCCAGGCAGCACGGACTCCCACTACAACGCTCCGGGTCACCTTTTGCGCTTTTTTGGCCTGCTGCCGCACAGTTCCAAGACTTTGGTCTACCTGCTTAACAACACGTCCTGCTTCTTGCACGCCTTCGCTCACGTCATCTGAGAGATCGGTCAACTCTAGGCCTGTGAGGCGAATAGCTTCTAGGGTTGGCGGCAGGTCACGGCTTAGAGTGTCAAACAGTTTTTCGGCACTCCGGGCAGCACGCGACAGATCTCTGAGGGCAGGCAATGCGGCAACGAGCACCGCCGTGAGCGATATGGCCACCAGCAGCAAAGACAATCCCAACCAAAAGAGCGGGTCTATCACAAGAACAGTAGATCTATATAGATTCAGTGAGTATCAGCGGATTTAGGATGAGGCTCAGGCGGAGTCAGAGGTTCTGATGGGACTGCGGCAGCGGCTTCGCGTTGGCTGGCCTCAATGCCTGCAGCGATCGCCTCTTTCAACCGTCCCAGTGTGCCATCCCAGTTGCGGAGAGCCGTGCCCGATAGTTGCTCAGCCTTGAGTTGGGCCGTGGTTGACAAATCCTCTGCCAGTTCGGGCAGCGCATCTGCAGATTTTTTCAAGATCCTACGGGTTTCGCGACCAGAGCGGGGCGCCAGCAATAGCCCTGTTACGACGCCTGCAGCAGCGCCGAGCACCATCCCCACTGCAAACACTCCCCCGGAACCTGAGCGTTTATCTGTCATGCGATCGCTCCCTTATCGTTGAGCAACAATTGCTAGCGCATCAAGCTTAACATTTAGTTTTGCCTAGTTTTGATCCAGAGGACTAGCGGTTTCCTGGAAGCCGACTGCGGGGCGATCGCCCCATCCCCCGCCATCCCCCGCGCCACAGTGATAACCCGACCCTGACTAAGGCCAGTGCTTGCTGAGCCTGCCGAACCTGATATTGCAGCAGGCCATAGCGATCGCGCCACTGCTTTGCCCTTACCTGCCTCTGCAACACCTCTGCTGGTGCACGTCGCAACACTCGATGGCACGCACGCTCTGCCCTCGTCAGCCAGTCTGCGGTTCGGGCTAGTCGTCGCCGCAGTGCCCACATCCACACCGCCACACCACAAAGGAACAAGGCGATCATCAGATTTAGGGTCACGATGATGGGGATCATGAGAAAGAAGCAAGAATTAGGAGTTTAGGGAAAATAGAGGAGGAAGGGGGGTAGCCATGGGCTAGCCCTGCCTCAGGTGCAGAGCAGGACGGAGACTAACGCGAGAGGTCGGTATCCAAAACCCAGCCCAAGCCTAGATAGCACTAGTCTTTAAAGTTTATACGCAATGACCAATGGGAACGGATTCAAGATTTGTTACCTGGATGACAGGGGGCTGTTGGAGTTACGGCAAAGGATAATCGGCTGTTTGTCGAGGCAGTGCTGTATCGATATCGCACCGGTATTCCCTGGCGCGACTTGTCAGATCGGTTGGTCATTTTCGCAAGGTTCACACGCGCTTTCGGCGCTGGGCCAAGACGGGCGTGTGGGAACGGGTGTTTCAGGTGATGGCTGACGATGCAGACCATAACTATGCCATGATCGACACCACGATTGTGCGTGCCCATCAGCATACAGGACTTACGCATTGACAAATTCACCAAAATTAGGGTTCAAGGCGTCTTAACCCATCAAAGGCGCTTGGAGGATGAACCGACGAGCAACGTCTTGATAGAGGTGACGTTGTCACTCATATCAATTGCCTAACTGCTGGTGCCAGACTTGCAACTCCAACTCCACAAAGGCCCGCAAGGCACAAAAAATGTGGGTATGAATCGCCTCCTTTAAGCGCACCCGAAAGCGCCGTAGGGCACACAACTGCTTCCCGGCGCGGTGGAAACATTTAATGCCCCAATGGAGGGTATGCAACTGCTCGAAGTCAACGGCTCCGGCGGTTGGGCGAGCAGGTAGCGAACCTAGAGATCGATCGTGCAGTGAGCGGTTGAAGTTTGAGTGGAGATGCGCAGAGGATTGCTCGATAGACACCTTTGATCGAGAAACCCACAAATTGACTCACCTGTCAATGCGTAAGTCTGAAGGTTTTTATGCACCTTACGCCGCACAGCACCAAAAAACCCTTGAAGTTCTATGCGTATGGCACATAGCGCTTCAAGGGTTTGAGCTTATCCCAAACTCATCAGGTTTCTTAGCCTTCGCCCCTAATGCTTAAGGCCAAATCAGTTTGCACCGCGCTAGACGGGCCAGAGTAGACCAACCCGCGTTGGGTGTCTAGGGTTAAGATCGTGCCGTCGCGAATCACTTGGGTTGCGCCTTTCACGCCGACAATGACCGGAACACCCAGGCGCAACCCAATCACGGCGGCATGTCCAGTCAGATTATCATCCTCTGTCACAATGCCCGCCGCCTTGCGAATCACTTCAATATAATCGGCGCTAGTTTCTGTCACGACTAAAATATCACCGGCACTGAAGTTGCTGACTTCATGGCTGGTTTGCGCGACCCGAGCGCGACCGCTCACAGATCCTTGTCCAATGCCAATGCCCTGCCCCAGCACCGCTGTCACCAGTTCTACCTTAATTAGATCCGTTGAGCCAGAGACCCCTTGCAGCGTGCCTGCCGTCATCACGACCAAATCTCCTTCGGCTAGCAGGTGCTTTTCTTGAGCCACGTTCATCGCGGCCTGAAAGGTTTGCCCAGTCGAGGGTAGATCGAGTACCAGCAGGGGACGCACGCCCCACACCATCTGCAACTGCCGCGCCACATCGACATGAGGCGTCACTGCCAAAATGGGTTTCGTCGGGCGAAACTTAGACACGTTGCGCGCGGTCGAGCCAGTTTTGGTTAGGGTCATGATGGCCGCTGCATCAAGCTGATCGGCAATGCGTCCTACAGCCTGACTAATCGCATTGGGAATAGTGCGGCCCGGTGTCTTTTCTAGATTGCGGGTTAGGGGCTGCTCGCGCTCGATGCGCAGAGCAATGCGCGCCATCGTCTCTACTGCCTGTATCGGAAACTGTCCCACTGCTGTCTCGTTTGAGAGCATCACAGCGTCCGTACCATCCAGAATGGCGTTGGCTACATCAGAAATTTCAGCGCGGGTGGGGCGAGGGTTATTCACCATGCTGTCGAGCATTTGGGTGGCGGTAATAACCGGAATGCCCAAACGGTTGGAGGTGGCGATCAGTTGCTTCTGCAAGATCGGCACGTCTTCGGCAGGCAGTTCTACCCCTAAGTCGCCCCGGGCTACCATCACCCCGTCGCACAGAGAGAGGATGGCATCCATCTGCTCAATGGCTTCGTGCTT
>JBGTOF010000353.1:0-4480 GCA_041742695.1 Elainellales cyanobacterium
GGCACGCTCCCAGGCGGTATCGAATTCAGGCAGGATGGTTCCGCATCAATCATCCTGCATTGTTTAAGATACCTAAAAATTGAGTGCTTCGGTTTGAGGCTGAGAGAACGAGCGATTTGACAGTTCCCAAACTGGCCTAAATAGGGCGGTATTTTGCCGCAAAACTGTTTAGATACTCCAGCGATCGCCCCAACCCGTGTCTGTCCTCTCCAGTCCGGTCTGTCGGTTCCGGTCGATCGATCAGAATTCCAACCTGCGCTGCAATATCGCCGGATTGGATGATTCAGCTCTCTCAACAACTCGTCACAATAGAAGAAAAGAGCCTGATTGTTGAGGCGTCTGGAGAAACGCTTGGAGTGTGACTGCTCCATAGGTTTGCTGATCTAGATCGTCCCCAGTCAAACCAGGTTTAGACCTATCACTGTGGCCGCGTTGCCACCGTAAGCAGTATGACTCTTGGCAAACAGCTGACGTCACCGACAACCTGGCGATGGGGGCTCATTAGTGGGGCGATCGCCCTAGCGCTGTTGGGATTGGGCCTGTCGCGGCTGATTATTGTCAGGCAGACCGACTCCAGCGCAACCGATGCTGAAATACCCGCCGCTCCCCAGCGGGTGGAGGTTGTGGCACTGGGGCGAGTCGAGCCCGACGGTGAAGTCGTGCGCATGGGCGGCCCCGCTGGGGAGCGCCTTCAAGAGCTACGCGTACGCCAGGGAGACGAAGTGCAGGCGGACGCGGTGGTTGCGGTGCTCGAAAGCTATGAGGAGCGGCTGGCTGAACGAGACTACGCCGCGACCCAACTCGCCGAAGCGCAACAGCAACTGCAAGCGCAAACCAGCGTAGGAGAAGCGCAAATTGTGGAAGCGCAGACGCGGCTTGATCGCACCACGCAGCCCTCCACGTTTGAGCTAGCGTCCCAGCAATCTACTATTCGTGAGCTAGACGCCTCCCTATCTCTGGCCCAGCAAGATCTACGCCGCAATCAAGCGCTATTTGCTGAGGGGGCAATTTCTCGCCAGGATCTGGATCGGCAACAGACGCAGGTGCAAGAACTGCAAGAGCAACTCAATAGTGCTCAAGCCAACTTAGCGCGGTTAGAGCGATTGCTCCAAGCTGAAGTGCGCAATGCCCAAGCGCAAATTACCTCCCAGCGGGCCAACCTGGGTCTGAGTCAGGTGCAAGCGGCGATCGCCTCTGCTCAGCAGAACGTAAACCTGGCAGAAACACGACTGGCTCGCACCCAAATTCGCGCTCCGCAGACTGGGCGCGTTCTCCGCGTGCTGACTAATGCCGGAGAGACCATTGACCAAGGCGGCGGCATTCTAGAGCTGGGCGACACTCGCCAAATGTTTGTGGTGGCAGAAGTGTATGAAAGTGACATCGGGCTGGTGCAGCCTGGGCAGCGCGCCACTATCACCAGCCGCAACAGCGCCTTTAGTGAAACCCTGGTGGGCACTGTGGACAGTGTGGGCTGGCAAATTTTCAAAAATAACGTGCTGGATGATGACCCTGCGGCCAATGCTGATGCGCGGGTTGTAGAAGTAAAGGTGCGCCTCGATAATGGCGAAACTGTGGCGGCCCTCACCAACCTGCAAGTGGATGTGCGGATTGATGTGGGAGTCCGAGAGCCGGTGCCGACAGCGGCTCCCTCCTCAACGACTGCACCGGCTGCGCTGACCCCAACCCCGACCCAGCCGTGAGGTGATGCCATGCAGACGCCCCTTGCATTATTGAACTTGGTGCATGAGCGCACGCGATTGATTGTGGCGATCGCCGGGGTTGCATTCGCGGTCATCTTGGTATTTATGAACTTGGGCTTTTTGGGGTCGCTTTCCAAAACTGCGTCGCTGTTCTATCAAGAAATGAACGCCGACATCTTCATGATTTCGCCCCAGGCGTTGGAAATTACTACCACCAAACCCTTTCCCATTGAGCGGGTGTATCAGGCAGCGGGGGTGCGCGGGGTAGAGCGTGCCATGCCGCTCTATGTGGGCTACTTGCAGTGGCGCAATCCCGAAACGCGTCAAAGCCGAGCTGTATTTGCCTTTGGATTCAATCTCAACGATCCGCTGTTTCTCTTGCCAGAGCTGCAAGAGCCCCAAACGCTCGCCATCCTGCGCCAGCCCGACACTGTGTTGATCGATCGCCTCTCTCGTCCTGAATATGGCCCGCTAGAGCCAGGGACGGAAACCGAAGCCGATCGCCGTCGGGTGGTAATCGGTGGGCAATATTCGTTGGGCGGCGCGTTTGCGGCCGATGCCACGGTGATTATGAGCGACCAAAACTTCCGCCGCTACCTTAGCCCCATTCCGCTGACGCTGGTAAATCTGGGGCTGGTGAAGCTGCGTCCAGAGGCTGACCTTGAGCGCGTTAAAGCCGCGTTGCAGCGAACCTTGCCGCCCGATGTGCGCGTCCTCACCCAGGCCGAAATCATTAAGAGCGATCGCGACTATTGGATTGGCACCACATCCACTGGCTTCATTTTTGGGCTGGGGGTTGCGGTGTCAGTGGTGGTGGGCATTGTGATCGTGTACCAAGTGCTCTATACCGACATCACTAGTCACTTAAAGCAATACGCCACACTAAAGGCCATGGGCTACCGCAGTCGCTTTCTATTTTCCACAGTGATTCAAGAAGCGGTGATTTTGGCGGTGCTGGGCTATATTCCCGGCTTTATTGTAGCGCTCGGGCTGTATGAACTTACCTACCGGGCTACCAGCGGCGGCTTGCCCATTGCCATGGACCTGGGACGGGCTTTCACTGTGCTAATTCTCACGATCCTTATGTGCGGTATCTCGGGCCTTATTTCAGTCAACAAAGTGGTATCTGCAGATCCGGCGGATGTGTTCTCATGATGCGACTGCGAACTCCCCTGGCTTGGTTTAATCTCACCTACGAACGACGACGCTTGGTCACCGCGTTGGCAGGCGTTGCCTTTGCGGTGCTGCTGATGTTTATGTTTCGCGGGTTTGAAAATGCTCTGTTCGACAGCCAAGTGCAGCTGCTTAAGCTGCTCAATGGTGAAGTGGTGATGGTGAATCGGCTGAAGTATTCCATGTTTATCCCTGAGCAGTTTGCGCGGCGGCGACTCTACCAGGCACAAGCGTTTGCAGGCGTAGAGGATGCCTATGCCCTTTACATTACCAACGCCAATTGGAAAAATCCCGAAACCCAAGCGGTGCGACCCTTGCGGGTGCTCGCGTTTAACCCTGATGACCCTGTGCTGCCGCTGCCGGGAATTTTGGCCCATCGCGATCAGTTAAAGCTGCCGTGGACGGTGATGATCGACGCGCGATCGCGCCCTGAGGTTGGCCCTACCACTGTCGGCATTGAGACTGAACTAGCAGAAGTCCGCGTGCGATTGGTGGGCACCTATGAACTAGGCACCGATTTTGCAGCGGGGGATGGCAATGTCGTCATGAGCGACCAGAACTTTTTGCGCCTGTTTTCAAATCTGGGGCCTGATGAAGATAGCCGTGCCCTCAATACGGTAGACATTGGCTTGCTGCGACTGGCGGAGGATGCTGATCCGGTGGCAGTGGTTGATGCTTTGCGCCAAGCTCTGCCAGAGGATATCTCGGTTTATACCAAGGATGAGTTTGTTGAGGTAGAGCTAACCTACTGGCGCGAGAATACCGCGATTGGGTTTGTGTTTACGCTGCTCACCACCATGAGCTTTGCGGTTGGGGTGATTCTGGTCTATCAAATCTTGTATACCGACGTGTCGGATCATTGGAAAGAATACGCCACGCTTAAGGCCATGGGTTACACCAACTTTTATCTGCTGAAAGTGGTGCTACAGCAGGCGTTAATTTTAGGCGTGCTGGGCTTTTTACCAGGCTATTTCATCAGCCTGGTGCTCTATCGCCTGACGGCCAATGCCACCGGGTTGCTGATTCAGATGACCCTAGGACGCGGGCTAAACATGCTGATTGCCACTCTGATTATGTGCCTGATTTCGGGGGCGATCGCCGTCCGCAAAGTGCAAACCGCCGACCCTGCCGAAGTATTTGGGTCTTAGTCCCGACTGCCCGTCCCCGCCTATCCCTAATTCCCACGTTCTATGACCACCACCCCTGCACCCAGTTCCATCTCAGCGCTACCCGACGAGGCGATCGCCGTACGCATCCGCAATCTCAATTACTTCTTTGGGCAGGGCGAGCTGCAAAAGCAGGTGCTGTTTGACATCAACCTCGATTTGCCCAAGGGCGAAATTGTGATTATGACGGGCCCCTCTGGCTCGGGCAAAACAACGCTGCTGACATTAATTGGAGCGTTACGCACTGTTCCGAATGGCAGCCTAAAAGTGCTGGGGCGCGACATTGTGGGGATGGGGCGATCGCAACTGGTAAACGTGCGCCGCAACATTGGCTTTATCTTTCAAGCGCATAACCTTTTCGACTCTCTCTCTGCTGCTCAGAATGTGGAGATGGCAGTGGAACTCACCCCCAGCTGGCGCGAAAAACGCCGTCAAGCTGTC
>JBGTOF010000361.1:0-1700 GCA_041742695.1 Elainellales cyanobacterium
AATCTAAAAGCTGAGAACCGCACAAGCCAGCCCTCAGCATTTCAGTTCATTTGGTTTTAATTAAACGAGTTCAACAAAATGCGGATGGCGAGACTCGAACTCGCAAGGCAAAGCCACACGCCCCTCAAACGTGCGCGTATACCAATTCCGCCACATCCGCATGGGAATCATGAAACAAACCAGAAGAGGGAGGTCAAGTTGTTTCAAGCTCTAAGCATAAACCAAATACGAGCGATCGCCAACCCGTTCCCAAGTTGCAACTAATTTAAGGAATGGGTTTGCAAAGTGCTAAATTGTTCGCTATGATAGTGGATGCGGCGCGGGGTAGAGCAGTCTGGTAGCTCGTCGGGCTCATAACCCGAAGGTCAGTGGTTCAAATCCGCTCCCCGCCACCAAAATTGGTTCACTTAAGCCCTGTCAGATTTCTGGCGGGGCTTTTGCTTTTTCTATGCAGGTGACAGAGGCATGCGCGATGCGGCATTGCCAAACTCTACAGGGAACCTGAGGGTACCCGGCGTTTCACATTGGGTCTTATAAGAAGAATTGGAGAACAGGTTCAAACATCTAGCGATCGCAGGGTTACGTTCGGTTTATCCCCCTGGGGAATGGGGCGATCGCCCGATAGAATTGAGCAAGGTGCAGGGTTAGATACAGGCACAAAGCAGCGGTCGCTAGCAGTAAGGATTGAGATCATCATGAACAGCATCGGGATGAAGCAGCCGATTTTGGTTGGGGGATTGGGCATAACAGCAGGCGCGCTGGTTTTGAGCTGGCTGAGCCCCGGTGTGGTGCATAGCGGCGAAGCTATAACGTTGAGTATGCTGGCGCTGAGCGGCGTGTGGTGGCTCAAGCAGCGCCAGCGATCGCCCCTAGATCTATCAACAGCACACGTGCCGTTGGACCGCCCTCGAGTAGAGCAGGCGATCGCCCATCTCGATACGCTGATTCAGCAATTGCAGCAAGAATTGCCAATCGTTGACGGCCTGGTGCAAGATAACGGGGCGATCGCCCGACTTCAGGCCACTCAGCGCCGTTTAACGCAGGAACTCGACCGCTCCACTTTCAACCTAACCCTGCTGGGCCACCCATCCACGGGTAAATCGACACTCGCTCAAGAGCTAACGGCCCGCTGGCTGCCGACCCTCAATGCAGCGGTAACTGTGGCAGATGCCTCTATTCCTGAGTCGCTGTCTTCTCTTGCTGCTGCCGATGCCGTGGTATGGCTTACCAATGGCGATTTAACCGACAGCGAGCTGCAACCCTTGCAGCAGTTGGTCGGGCGCAAGCACCGGGTCATCATTGCGCTGAATAAGCAGGATCACTATTTGCCCGAGGAGCGATCGCTCGTACTTAGCCAAATCCGAGAGCGGGTGATGGGGCTACTGCCCGTGCGGGATGTCGTGGCGATCGCCGCTGCCCCCAGCCCTCTCAAAGTGCGACAGCACCAAACTGACGGCACGACACAAGAACGCTGGGAACAGCCAGACCCCGATGTGGCAGCGCTAGCCCAAGTGTTGACGCCAATTGTCACCACAGATGCGCAGACGCTTGTGCTCACCACCGTGATGCGGCAGGTGCAAGATGCAACAGCAGCAGTCTACGACGACCTCAATCAGATTCGGCGCGATCGCGCCCTGCCTATTATCGAAAAAGCTCAATGGATTGCAGCGGCTGCCGCCTTTGCCAATCCGGTTGCTAGC
>JBGTOF010000387.1:0-2263 GCA_041742695.1 Elainellales cyanobacterium
CAGCACCGGGTGCGAAAACCGCCGAATCGGGATCTCGGCCCCCTCTAGATCTAAAATGCTCTCGACCGGAAACTCGTCGTAGACCCGCTGCCCCACCACCGGAAACCGCGTCGCCAGGGCCAGCCCCGGCCCCCGACCAAAACCCTCCGCCATGATGATCTCGTGGTTTTGGTGATACTCGCTGCGGTGCAGGGCTTCTTTGAGCGCCCCCCGGTGAAACACCTCCTGAAAGCTAATGATGTCGGCCCGCATGCGATCGAGCTGGGCACCAATCCAGGTGAGTTTCTTGAGGTAGTCTTCTCTAGAGTAGGTCTCGCCCTGGTAAAACTCGCGATCGGGCAGCATCAAATTGTTGAGGTTAAAGGTGCCGACGCGAAATTGGTTGCGATCCATAGCGGTGGCGGAAGGTAAGCGGTGAAAAAGGGGATGGTGCGTTTAAGAATAGCGCCGTTGCGTTAACAGAGGGTATAGATCAATCCTTAGCCCGCCCTTAGACCGCTTAGAGTGATCCATGAAAACAACTATATGTCTGGCCCTCATCCCCTAACCCCCTCTCCCAGGGGGAGAGGCAGGGTGATTTTATTGTGAGAAGAGGAAAATGAGGATGGCCTGAAACGTTTATCTCAGGCTCAGACCATGACCCTCATTGACCAATTACCATTGCTGACCCTCGCAGCCAACGGGGCCGTCGCCACGCGCTGTGGGTGCTACTCTCTTTAAGCTTGGCTGGTAGTTTTTGCAGCTACTGGGGTTATCGACCGCTGGCCACCTTTGCTCAGACCCATCACGAGAGTTGGTGCCAGTGGTTGGGGCTAGATCCCAAAACCACCCAGGTTCCTTCCTATTCCACCTTTCGACAGCTGTTTCTAACCCTAGATGTCCAGCATTGGGTGCCGAAGTTATGCGTAATTCCTTCAAGCAAGCCAATTATCGAGGCGCTGACCCCTGCCAATTTTAAAATCTCAGACGCCATTATCCACAGGGCTTTGCAAATTGCCGAAGAGTGAAGCGATATATACTTACTCACGAACTATTCGGTGATGTAAATCAGATTGCTTCTAACTCAATGGCCTCTATCCCAGCCGACCTGCATCAGACCATAGCGCCCCTGCTCATCATCAAATATCGTATCCAAGCGAATTTGCCCATGAGATGGCACAAACTTGGCTTAGCGGCTGATCACCTGCTTCACAATGTCTCGATCTGTCGTGGTAGTATTCATTGCACCTCAAAAAGCTACTATTTACTCAATAAATAGACTGGGTGAAACTTTGAAGCGATCAGATAGAATTTTTGCTTCTGCCTCATTAATAGCTCTTGTGCCATTCAAAATCTCTGCCACGATGCTGCTAGAACCAATCAAACCCACTAGATCAGAAGGCTTAGTATCACTAGCTTCTAAAATATGATTGAGAACATCTACCGGCGACGCCTCCGACACGGGGTAATACTCTGCCTCGTAAGCTTCCACTAGCAAAGCCAGCAGTTTGTATAGTGCTGTTTGCTCAGCCGTCCTATTTTGATTGAAAGTCAACGACTCTACGACGGCTAAAGTTTGCTCATATTCCTCATCAGTCTCGATAACTTTTGGAGTGACCTGTGAGAGCAAATCGGTATAGATAGCTCGATCAAAAGTAAGGGTCATTTTTCCACTTATCCTTGTCGTAGTCAGCGTGAGTTAAAAGATATTTGTAGAAAATGGTTTGGCTGCCATAGTCAATGCCAACAATTAAACGGTATTTGTTTCCCTTAATATTGAAGACAGTAAAGTTGCCAACAGCTTCAGCATCCCGATAGATTTTCCTGACATCTTCCAGGTTTTCCCAGCGGGCCTTCTTAGCTACGCTATACCAGGCTTCGATCACTTGCTTTACGTCAGGATATTTAGCTACATCATTCCGCAGCTTACGAATCGAGATTAAGTGCATCAATATTGCCTAGAGGCAGGCTTTATAACCATCATAGCTTTGCCAAGAGTTAGATTGAGTGCATACCACAACATAAAACAAACCTCCCCAGTGGAGACCACCGGGGAGGTTTGAAGAATTTACCTAACTAGCCCAACTTAGCCAAATCGGCTTGACGTTGAAGCTATCAGGAAGGCCGCATAGGTGAGAATGTAACCCACCGTGAAGTGAGCTAGACCCACCACTCGACCCTGAATGATCGACATAGCAACGGGCTTGTCCTTCCAGCGAACCAGGTTCGCTAGGGGAGTGCGCTCGTGGGCCCAGACAAGAGTTTCGATCAGCTCTTGCCAGTA
>JBGTOF010000426.1:0-12037 GCA_041742695.1 Elainellales cyanobacterium
GCTTCGTCGCTAATGGGCTGAGTCCGCACTTTTTCGATTTCCCCAGTCCAAGCGCGGATGAAGTCTACGGTGGCTTCGGAGCGCGTTTGCCCGCCGCCGACAAACAGACCAGGATAATCAAACCGAGGGCTCCAAAAGCCATAGACGACATAGGCCAGACCCTGGCGCGATCGCACTTCATTAGTTAACTGACCACTAAAGCCGTTGAGCACCTGGTTGAGCACAGACAGCGCCGTATAGTCGGGGTCGCTCAGCTTGCCACCCAAGTGGCCCATTTGAATGTAGCTCTGGGTCAGCTGGGGGCGATCGATAAAGTACATACCGCCTGCGCTCGCCTGAGAGACCTCCGGCAGAGTGAGATCCGGCGGGGGCAGCGTGGTGTCGGGTTGCCAGTCGCCAAAGGCTGCTTCTAGGCGCGATCGCATCTCTGCCGTATCAAAGTCGCCCACAATCCCCAGCAGGGTGGTATCCGGGCGGTAATACTGCCGGTGGAACGCCACGAGCGCATCGCGGTCGATCCTATCAAGGGTGCTGTATTCTACTGTGCGGGCGTAGGGGCTATCTGCACCATAAATCAGCTTGCCAAACTCACGGCTGAGAATGCCACTGGGCTGGTCGTTGCGGCGCGCAATTGAGCCGCGCCAGCGGGTTTTGCTCAGATCAATTTTGTCTTGCGGAAATGCGGGCTCGCGCAGCACCTCAGCAAACAGCGAAAAGACCTCATCCAAATCTTCAGTCAGGCTGCCAAAGCCCGAGATGCCGCTGACGGTGTCCATCCCCGATTCAATCAGAGCGGCACGCTGCTCCAGCAATTCATTAAGCACATCTCCAGGATGCGACTGAGAACCACCGCTGCGAATCACTTCCCCCACGATACTGGCGAGCCCGACCGATTCTGCAGGCTCTACTCGGCTGCCAATGCGCAGCATGGCCGAGCCGCTCACGAGGGGCAGTTCGTGATCTTCTACGAGGTAGGCCACTAGGCCATTGTCTAACTGCACCCGCGTATAGTCGGGGAGCTGAATTTCGCGCAGGGTCGGAAACTCGAGTTCATCATAATGGCGGGGAACATCGGCCCGCACGGGCGCAGGCTGTAGGCCTGAGCAAATCACCAACACCAGGGCGATCGCCCCAGCCAGCAGCAACGACACGCGCCGCCGCCGTAATCCAGACAATCGGGTCATTAAAGTCATCCTATCGGGCCGATGGGGCAGGTTCTGACGGTGGCTCATGGTTGCGCCTCCTGCGACAGCAACCGCCCAACGGTTAATTTCTCAGGCACAAAGGTTTGCTGAGACACGCGCTGCACATCAGCGGCAGTCACCTGTTCCACAGCTTTTAGCTCTTCAAATAAATTGCGCCAGTCGCCGGTTTTTGCCTGGTAGTCGGCCAGCAAGCTCGCCATACCCTGGTTCGACGACACCAGTTGCAGCAGGCTCACCCGCACCTGGGTTTTGATCCGATCGAGCTCTTGCATCGATACCGGTTCGGTCTTCAGGCGAGTCAATTCTTGTTGAAACACCGCTGCAATGTCTTCGGTGGTGTGGTCTGGCGCTGTCAGGGCATAAAGCATAAACACAGTAGGAAAGCGATCGCCCGGAAAGCCATTCCCCACGTCCATACTCAGGGCAATTCCCGATTCGATCAGCGCCCGATAGAGCCGGGACGTGCGCCCCCCCACCAGCAACGAACTCAGCACAGAGTAGGTTGCCGCATCGGCACTGGTGCGCCCGGGCCGCTGATAGCCCTCAATATACCAAGGTTGAGACTGCAACTGCACCGACACCTCACGCGGCTCAGTCTGGGCCGGGGGCTCCACCTTCATGAGGGGAATGGGCGATCGCGCCACAAACCGGCCAAAATAGGTGCGCGCCAACCGCTCCACCTCAGCGGGGTCTACATCGCCCACCACCACCATCGTCATGCGGTCAGGAGTGTAATACAGGTCAAAAAACTCTTGGATATTGGCGCGGGTCAGCGACCGAATGTGATCTTCATAGCCAATCACCGGGCGACCGTAGGGATGCCCCTCAAACGCGGTTTCTAGAAACGCCTCAATCATGGTACCAATGGGCGAGTTGTCGGTGCCCATCCGCCGCTCTTCCAGAATCACCTCACGCTCTTCATGAAATTCGCGAAAGACCGGTTCGAGGAATCGCTCCGATTCTAGCGACATCCACAGCTCTAGCTTGTTGGAGGGAAAGCTATAAAAGTAGCGCGTGGCATCCAGGGAGGTCGTCGCATTCAGCCCCACGCCGCCCGCCCGTTCCACAATTTGGCTGTACTCGTTCTGCTTGGTGAATTGCCGCGTCTGTTCTTGCAGTGCCCCAAACCGCTGCTGCAAGACCTGCAGGTCTGGGTCTTGCCCAGCGGCCCGCGCCACCTGCATCTGATCAAATAACTCGTCTAGCTCGGTGAGCAACCGCTGCTCTTGCTCATAGTCCACCGTGCCAATGCGGCGAGTGCCCTTAAACGCCAAGTGCTCTAGAAAGTGAGCTTCACCCGTTTGGCCGTCTCGCTCCTCTGCCGCGCCCACATTCACATGGGTCATAAAGGAAATGACCGGAGCCTGGTGCCGCTCCATCACAATAAATTTCATACCGTTATCGAGGGTGAACTCAGAGATGCGTTCAAGAGCCCGGTCAATATACGGCTGAATGGTGGCGGTGGCCTCAGCAGGGACGCTGCGCGCTAGAGCCGGAGCAGCGCTGCTCCACACCATCAACAGAGAAAGGGCGATCGCCCAGCCTAGTCGCTGCACCTGGCGACGACCTAGCAAATGATGAAAATGAAACATGCAGTCCTTACAGCAACGCCAGCAAACGAGTCCACCGTTTACTATAACTGCTGGGTCAAGGCACTTGCCACCGCCCCACTCAAGCATCCTCTCCCAAGACGCTGAAATCTAACGCCCTCGCAGGTCTCTCAGGTTGTGATGGCGGTAGACATTGTATACGTCAAACAACATGCCCACTGTGCCGCAGACCGCCCCAATCAGCATCAACCCCTGGTAGGCGCTACCATTCCCAAAAATTTCTAAAAACTCGATAATCGGACGACTACCCGCCTGCCCCAGTGATTGCAGCCCCGGCACCAGCGCTACCGCTTGCGCCCCCAACATCAACCCGCCAATCAGCAGAATAGGCGCAAGGAATGCCAGAAACCCCGTCAACACGAGCGATCGCACTGCAGTAGACAGTAGCTTTATGGGTAAACGTTCCATCGTTTGATGCGTCTGATGCATTGGAGGGTGGGGAAGAGAATCCGTAGCAGCAACCCGCTGAGCCTGAACTTCTTGCCGCTGCAACTCAACGGTTTTGAGTGCAGAGCTGCGATATTCAACGCTATAGGATAGCCGACTGGGGGATTCGTGCCGAATTTGCTGACGGCATGATGAAGAGAGAGTCATGATTGAATACAGCAGGCAAGATTACAATCCCTACGATAGGCGCAGAATTGGCCCCTAAACCCAGTTGAGAGAAATCTTCAATCCTGTATAGAAAGGTTTTTGAACAAGCATGAACCCTTCTCAGGATTCTGCGGAGCCCAGCGCTATGCGAAGAGAAGAATTACTCCTTGATTCAAGAGCGAACTACTGCTGCATAGGCGATGCCCGCTCTAGCATCTGGTTTGTATCAAGCCCACCTGGTTTTAATCTAAAATTCAGTCCATGAGTTTAATTCTTCAGTTTTGTATCGGGTTTATGTCTTGATATGCTGGTTGACTGGCAAAACTCTTGTCATGATTCAGTCAGTTGAGCCTACTGCGTCCACCTTATAAATTTTTTTCTTCCAATTTTTGCAATAAGGGCTTACGCACTGGGTGCAATGTCCTGAGCATCTTGGGCGATGTTGGGGCCGTCAAGCCGTGTCAAAATCGTTCAACTGCGTCAGTTCTTTCAATACTCTTCGATACGTTAAGGATGAAAACCGTTGTCAGACCCATCAAGCCTATCGAGCCTTAAGCTGTGGAGTCGGCGGCTGCTGGCAGCGACTCTCCTGGGGGGGCAGGTGCTGGTTCACCTCTTCACCAAAAAAATCAACCGCCGCAATGTGATGGAACAATTAGCGTTGGTAGGCCCGGGTTCGCTGCTGATTGCGCTGCTGACCGCCGCCACCGTCGGCATGGTGTTTACGATTCAGGTCGCCCGCGAGTTTATTAGCCTGGGCGCGGGGACGGCGGTCGGAGGGGTGTTGGCGATCGCCCTAGCGCGAGAACTTGCGCCCATTTTGACAGCGGTGATCGTGACGGGGCGAGTGGGGTCGGCCTTTGCCGCAGAAATTGGCACCATGCAGGTGACAGAGCAAATCGACGCGCTCTACATGCTGCGCACCGACCCCATTGACTATCTGGTCATTCCCCGGGTGATTGCCTGCTGCATCATGCTGCCGATTCTCACCATCCTGTCGTTTATCACGGGGATGATGGGGGGGATTTTGGTCGCGAGTACGGTTTACGGCATCTCGGGCACCGTGTTTCTTGACTCAGCCCGCAATTTCTTAGGGCTGTGGGATTTATTCAGTGGGGCGGTGAAGGCGATCGCCTTTGGCTCTCTCATCGCCATCATCGGCTCGAGTTGGGGGTTGACGACCACCGGCGGTGCCAAAGGGGTCGGGCAATCTACCACAACTGCCGTAGTTACAGCCCTGCTAGCGATTTTTATTTCCAATTTTTTTCTATCGTGGATTATGTTTCAGGGCGAGGGCAGCGCTACGATTTTCTGATTCGGCGTATGTTCCACGGCCATCGGTTGGGCAATGGGTCCCAGAACCGTACTACCGAAGCTTGCCAACCGAACCTTGCCAGTACAGAAAACCGACCGTGCTACGCTCCCTCAACCTTTACAATGTGGAGTAATCCATACTCATGGGCATTGCCCACCTCTCATCTGCTCCTAGTCTAGGCATTCGTTAAGTACGGAATATGTGGGAAGCTTTTCCAACTCACGATTTCAGTACAGACGCGCGACGTTCCTAGCGGTGCAAGTTCTCTAGGTTTAGGTCTTCGGCTCTGGCTCTCTAGGTTTAGCGCAGAGTGCTGAATACGGAGTATGGATTGTTGGTGTTCTCGCTGTTGCCATGAGTCAACCATTTCCCCATGACTACAACGCCGTCGATTACTCCCCCTACGACAGAAACCGTGCAGTTGGCTCCTAGCTATCGCATTCCGCTGGTGCTAGTTGCGATCGCCCTACCTCTTATCTTGGTGCAGCCTTGGGTCAGTGGGGCGATCGCCCTGTTTGGCATATTTTTAATGGTGCAAGCGGCCACCTTGCGGCTGCACTTTACCCTCACCGACCTCGATATCTATCGGGGCGAGTCGCTACTGCGGCGCTTCCCCTATCAAGATTGGCAACACTGGGAGATCTTTTGGTCACCTGTGCCAATTCTGTTCTACTTCAAAGAAGTCAAAAGCATCCACTTCCTCCCCATTCTCTTTGACCCCACCCTGCTCAAAATTTGCCTTGAGCAGCGCTGCCCGACATCTCGCTAGGTTTCAACACGCCCATGAATTCCGACGAATTTTCGAATCAGCCTCGGTATTCCCAATCTGAGCGCCCACCTGCCCGTGCCGCAAACGATGTAGAACTATCTGACGAAGTTCTTGACGGCATGATTAGCAATCTGTGGAGCGATGATGAGGCTGATGCGGCGCCAACGCAGCGTTATACCCAAGCTAAAGACGAACTAGAAGACGATAACGACTCTCAATTTGATGATCCGCCAGAGATCTATGAACCTGCTGTACCGGTCGTTAAAGCCCCTTCCCAATCTCAAAATACAGCTCGCGACGTGGCGTTTGAGTCAATAGATTCATCCAGCGATTCTCAAGCTGATATAGCTAACCAATTTGATGATCCCTTTGGCGACCTAGACGAGCTAGACTCCGCACCTAATGACGATGCATCCATTGCCAATCCAGCGCTGCAAGTGGAACCGCTGCCGCCGCTAGAGTTGGGAAAAGCCTTGCGTGCAGAGTCAGAGCGTCCGTCCCTTTCGTTAGCACCTCAGGTAGAGGCGCAGCCCTCATACCCTCGCGATGCAGTCAACCGCTACGACGCAGACCGCTACAGTGCAGATAGAGCTGAGATAGAGAGCGTTGAACCGGAGGAGGACGGAGTTTCGGTCTCTGACTCGGGTGTGGCTGCAACAGAACTCTCCGCAGTAGATCCAACAGTAGTAGATCTAGCACTGGAGAGTGATCCGGCCTTCCAAGGATTTGAGGCAAATTTATCTGAGCCAGATGTCATAGAGGCAGATATTGTCGATGCAGATATCGTTGAGCCGGATTCGGTTCAATCTGACCGTTTTTCGGCAGACCTGTCTTCTAATGCAAGCGCAGATAATGTTAGTTCAGACTCTAGATCAGAGAATGCTGAGCCATCTCGCGAGATGGCACAAAACACCCCGAATGCAGACCTCTGGGCTAGTGAAGACTCGGATGATACCGACTGGCGTTCAGACTATGCTGCATCCCCTACATCGACCTCAGACCCTATGCCCGATTTAGACGCGATGGATATTTACCAATCTGCTGCAGATGAGTCTGCAACAGATGATCCGGATGCTGGGGACTCATTTGAAACAGTCGCCCCATCTGTCGAGTCTGATCCGTCGGCTGCATCCCCTTCTGTTGAGGGGTTACCCAGCGGCCAAGGGGTTGAGACAGATCCTGCCTTTTCTTCCTCAGTCGAAGAGTCCACAGTGGGGGATGACTTAGGATCGCGGACGGAGTTACCTCAGCCTGCAGTCGCCTCCCCAACTGCTGAGGGTGTGTCGTCCATGGGTGAGGAGAGTAGCGACCTAGCCTTAGAGCAGCGCGTGCTGGCTCTGCGACAGGAGGAGTCTCGTCTGCGGCAAGACATTGCTGCCTTGCAGGCTGCCCAAAGCCAGCTGTTGAAGGAGCAGTTTCTTGAGGCGCAGCAGGCGATGGAGCGGTTCGCGAAGGGAAGCATTGGGGAGCTGGAGCAGCGCAAGCGCACGCTAGAAATCGCGGTAGAGCAGCTAGAACGACGGCAGGAGCGCATTCGCACTGAAATGCGCACTACCTTTGCTGGCACCTCCCAAGATTTGGCGATTCGAGTGCAGGGCTTTAAGGATTATCTCGTCGGTAGTTTGCAGGAGCTGGTGACCGCAGCCGATGAGCTAAAGCTGGCAGTACCAACCCCAGAGCCAGAAGCACCCCGCCGTAGCCCAAGTCGTGAGGCCGAGCGATCGCCCCGTAACCGGGATGAAGCCCCTAACCCCAACAAGCCACAGTTTTCTCCCCAAGGATTTGAGGAGCAGGCGCGAGGCGTCCGAAAATTGTTAGATCAGTATCGCAATGCGCCCGATTACTACGGCCCGCCCTGGCAATTGCGACGCACCTTTGAACCCATTCATGCGGAGCGGGTATCCAACTGGTTTTTTACCCAGGGTGGTAGAGGGGCAGTGCGCACGATGGGGTCACGCTTGCAGAATATTCTGGTGACGTCGGCCTCTATTTCAGTGCTGCGGCGCATGTATGGCGATCGCCTTCGCACATTGGTCTTATCAGACTCGCCAGAGCGGCTAGGCGAATGGCGGCGCGGTCTGCAAGATTGTCTGGGCATTGCCCGGATGGACTTTGGGTCTGACCAAGGCGTTATTTTGTTTGATGCACCCGAGCCCCTAGCCCAGCGTGCCGATCGCCTGATCAAACAAAAGCAAATGCCCTTGATCATCATTGATGAGTCAGAAGACGTGGTGAATCTTTCACTGCTTCAGTTTCCGCTGTGGCTTGCCTTTGCCGCTGATCCAAACAATCCACCGATGGTGTACTAATCCCATCTAAATCCGCCGCTCTACGTGCAGCACGTCACCGGGTTGGAGTTGCTGCACGTCAGCCGTGAGGTCGCGCCAAGGCTGCAACTGTCCTGGCTGAAAGGTGCGGCTCATCACCACATAGATGGAGGTTTGGTCCCCCCCCAGACCTGCCGCTTGTACTGAGCGCCAGTCGTCTGCCGATAGCTGGTCGCGCACGACCCACTGCTCGTCTGCCCAGTGCAGCCGCCGCACAAAGCGGAAGGGTGCCGGAGCCTTGCCCACGAACAGCATCTTTTGCAGCAGCGTGCGAATTAGGTTTGGGAAAAAGCGCCCTACCGTAAGCATCACAACGCGCAGCACCATCAGCTTGAGGGGCGTCATTTGAGTTTGCTTGGCCCAGCCGAGGTTGCCGCGCACCTCCATCGCATCCTCGCTGACGTGAACGGTGTAGTCGCCGACCAGGTGCCCTACTGCGTTGCGAGACCGTTTGCCCTGCTGCATGACTACCGAAAACTGCGTATCCGATGCCACTAATTTGCCGTGGCGAAAGCACTTGAACACACCGCCCTTGTTCAGCGCGAGGTAGAGTTCTGTATCGTGACGCCGATCGATTAAGATTTGGGCGTTTTTAAGCCAGATCTGACCGGATTCTCGGGCGTGCAGCGGGGGCCGAGTCGGCACAAAATCACGCCACGCCAGCAGATAGTTCCAGGTGTGGTGGCCGATAATGTGGTCGTCGGCGTAGCAGGGAGCGTGGCGGTTTGCCAATCCCTGCAGAAAGCGGTCGTTGATGCTGAGGGCTTCGGGAAGCCACTGCCCAGCTAGCTCAAAGCCGTAGGGGAAATAGTTGTAGGTATTGCGGCTGGTGTATTCGCCGCCAAAGGAGCCATCAGGATGGACGAACTCTGCGGCGAGATGAATGGCACACGTCAGCGCTTCTTTGAGCCGAGGGTCGGGCGCAAGCTGGTGCAGCCAAGCCAAGCAGGAAATGGTGAGGGTGTGGTAGCCGGGGTCACAGCCTTCGTATTCTTGAAACCAGCCTTCAGAATCTTGCCAGGACAGCACGGTTTCGATGCGCTGCGCTTTGGCGCGATCCCAGCGGGTGGTGTTGAGCAAGCGGGATAGCAACTCTAGGCACAGAGCAATAAGGGCCTGATGGTTTGCCAGTTGGCCACTTTCTTGATGGTGAGCCAGCCAGTCGGCGCGGCGGGCGAAGAATTGCAGGGGGCGATCGCCCGTGAGCCCCATCCGTCGGTAGCTTTCGATGCAGGCCAAGAGCGAAAACGCGGCTGCGCCACCCGCTCGCTCAAAGGGGAAATAGTCGTCGCAAGAGCCATCGGCATGCGCGCTGCGGGCTGCATAGAGAATGCCCGCCTCTACCCAATCTCGCAGGGCTGGCTGCTGATAAAAGGGATTGTCGGGCAGGTTGGTATCGTAAGCGAGCGCCAGCGGCAGCACAAACTCCTGCGCCATGCCGCTCGGAAAGTCGATGATTTTGTAATGCCAAAAGTTGCGGTCGAAGCAGCCATAGGTCGGGCTATGAGGGTTGCGATCGCCCAGGGTGAGAATAATTGGAATCTGAGCTAAGGCTTCTTTCGCAAACAGGTCACGCAGCATAGGGGTAGCGGGAGAAAGGAGAAGACGGAGGGAGCTGGGTTATGACGGGGGATTTGTCTTGATCTGCCGGGCGTCGAGGTCGCGGCGGCGCTGGCGCAGCTGGGTTTCTTCGAGAATGCGGCGGTTGGCGGCCAGCAAATCAGCAATTAGGCCAAACATCCACAGTTGAAAGCCAATCAGCACTAGCACAGCCGCGAGGATGAGACTAGGCGCGCGCGATCGCGTCTGGTCAATAAATAGAAACAGGTAGAGCCACCGCAGGCTAAGCAGCGCCCCCAGGCTAAAGGGCACCGTGCCCAGCGCTAGAAAAAACCGCATCGGCTTATAGAGCATGAAGATGCGCAGAATCGTCACGCCTGACCGAAACACATAGGAGGGAATGCTACGCACTAGGCGCGATCGCCGGAGTTGAGGATTGGTGCGAATGGGCACCGACACCACCGTCATGCCCCGTTGCCCAGCCTGAATCACCGTCTCTAACGTGTAGGTGTAGCTGCTGAATACGTTGAATTGCAGCGCGGCCTCGCGGCTAAAGGCCCGAAAGCCGCTGGGTGCATCCACAATCGTGGTATCACTCGCCAACCGCACTACCCAGCTCCCCACCTGTTGCAGCAGCTTTTTGGCAGTAGAAAAATGCGAGGTTTGCCAGATGGGACGTGCCCCAATCACCATGTCGGCCTGCTGGCGCAAAATGGGCTGCACCAGTTTAGAAATATCAGCAGCGCAGTATTGATTGTCCGCATCGGTATTGACAATAATGTCGGCCCCGGCGCTGAGCGCTTCTTCAATACCAGCCATAAACCCCCGCGCCAAGCCTTGATTGGTGGGAAAGCGAAGAATATGATCAACGCCATAGGACTTGGCAATATCGAGGGTGCGATCGCCGCTGCCATCATCAATCACCAGCCACTCTACAACATCTATCCCCGGCACCTGGCGCGGCAGTTCTGATAAGGTGATCCCCAAGGTTTTTTCTTCGTTGTAGCAAGGGATTTGGATGATGAGCTTAGTCATAACGGGCGATCGCACTGACGCAGGACGTTTCAGCATTGTACGGGGTTCGGCACCCCGCTGGCGCAAGAGCCTGCTTGCAGCCCGCTCAGCCCCCCCCACCCGGCACTAGCCCACCGGTCAATCGGGCGATCGCCCGCCCAGCCACATCGCTATAGCGCAACTTACCCGTGAGAATCTGCGCCATCTTTTCACTCGTTGCAGGCCGCTTCACCCCCAGCCGATAGCCCAGCCCTGGCATTCGGTAAAACACACCCGCCAACCGCTGTGCCCATGCCATATCAGCGCCCCATTCCTGCTGAATCGTCTGGGTATAGCCCGCCAGCGCTTGGTCATTGCCGCCTAGCGCCGCATGAATCGCTGCCGCCGCCTTCACCCCCGTGAACATAGAGGGGCGAATGCCTTCCGCCGTCATCGGATCCACCACACAAGCCGATTCACCCACCAACACCGCATTCTGCGTATGCAACACTTGATCCCCATCCCATAGCGATAGAGAGTGACCATACTGCCGGGTCTCAGCAAGGTCAATCCCAAACTGCTGCTGCGCGTACTCAGTCAAAATGCGGCGAAAATCTTGCCGCTCTCCACCACGAAAGGTGCCTACCCCAATGGAATAGCCGTCGGCTTTAGGGAAGTTCCAGATATAACCGTTCTTCACCATGCCAAATTCAAAGTGAATGGGCTCCGTGGCACTGACGGAAACGTCGGCTTCAACCTCCAACGCGCCTGCCAGTCGGCGCTTGCGATGGGTAAAGCCCAGCCACGCCGCCATCGGCCCTTGTCCCCCATCAGCCGCCACTAGATAGCGCGCCTCACAGGCCTGCTCGCCCATGGTTACCTGCCAGCGATCGCCCTTCCACTCAATTCCCGTCACAGCCGTGTCATCCCGCAGCTCAGCCCCCTGCCGCTGGGCTTGCTGCACCAAAAAGTGATCAAACACGTCGCGCCGCACCATCCAGATCGGCTCCATGTCTCCCAGGTCTACCCCCACCGCATCATCCATATCCCAGGTGTAGCGAAGCGCATGCGCTTTAAAGGAAATCGCGGGGCTAAAGTCAAAATCAAACCACTCGGCAACCTGGGGCGACACGCCGCCACCGCACGGTTTATAGCGCGGTAGCGATGCCTTTTCCACAACCAAGACAGAGCGCCCCTGCTTTGCCAAGTGGTAGGCAGCGCTGCCTCCCGCTGGCCCAGCCCCTACCACAATGCAGTCATACATAGGCTTAGGCCTTAAACGTCTCCGTAATCCGCTGCATGGCGGCGTTTACATTCTCGCGACTGTTGAAAGCAGAAATGCGGAAGTAGCCCTCGCCCGCGGCCCCAAAACCCGCACCCGGCGTGCCTACCACATTGCAGGCATGCAGCAGCTTATCAAAAAAGTCCCAGCTGGAGAGGCCGTTGGGCGTTTGAACCCAGACATAGGGCGCATTGGTGCCGCCATAGACCTGAATGCCTGCCGCCGTTAACTGCTCACGGATGATCCGGGCATTTTCCATATAAAACGCCACCAGTTCCTGAATTTGCGCCTGCCCCTCCGGGGAGTAGACCGCTTCGGCTCCCCGCTGCACAATATACGAAACCCCGTTGAACTTGGTGGACTGGCGGCGATTCCACAGCTT
>JBGTOF010000444.1:0-10457 GCA_041742695.1 Elainellales cyanobacterium
TTTTCTTTGAGACGCGCATTCCCGCAGAAGGTTAAGCCTGTTCTCCATGCGGACTTGTATGACACAGTTTCGATGGAGCAACTTAAGCAGACTTCATCAGGAGTCAATCGTAAGGCTCGCACCTCTGCAGCCATGCTTGGACTAGCTCTATCAATGGGAGCATCCAGTTTGCTCTTGCCTCGTCAGGATGACAAAGCGAGAGCGTCTGAGCCTGTTCCAGTTGATGCTGATACGTTTTCAACAACGGCAGCAGGGGCCTCTGAAAAGCAACTCGCGGGTGAGTCAGTGCCTGACTTATCGCCCCCCTCAGGGTTATTGCCCGAGTATGCCGAGCAGGCTAGTCCATCCGCTGCACGCTCTTTGTCTACGGTTGAGTCACCTGAAGCTCGAGGTTCTCGTGCAACAGATTCCCTAACGGGGATAGGCGATCGCCAAGAGGCGTTGAGCCGATTAAGAATTCAGAGGGAGCGCCTAAGCACTGCTCTGGCAGAGTTTGGAGTTGAGGAATCGGCTAATCCAGCTCGGGTGTCGATGCCCACAGCAGCGACTCAGCCTGCCCAAGTGAATGCAGGCGATCGCAGTGCAGCGCAGCGTCTTGAGCGCTCTCAGCTGGTGTCGTACTGGGTCAAAGCTGGGGATACTTTACATTCCATCGCTAAGCAGCACGGCATATCTCAAGTATTGTTGGCAGACCTAAATCAGCTTGAAGATATCCACAAGCTGCGGGTCAACCAGGTGTTGATGGTTCCAAAGCCTAATGCTGCTCAACCATCCGCCCCATCGGGCAACACACAGCCCTCACACGAGTCAGCACTATCCTTAACCTCTGACAATGCGGGTAAAACTGCGTTGGTCAACGCCTCTACCGACAATGTCGAGAGCGCTGAATTATCGGAGACGAAAGTTGCACGTGCCCCCGGCTTAGAGCCTTCTATGCCGGATCAGATGAGACCTGATTCGACATTGCAAAATGGCTTAGGGTTCGAGCCGCAGCATCGTGTAGTTCGAGGAGATACCCTTGCGCAACTCTCTCGACGCTATGGCGTTTCTATGCAGGATTTAGCTCAAGCCAATGGTCTTAGCAATCCAAATTTGATTCGTGTCGGCCAAGTGTTGACTGTTCCGGGTCAAGCTGCTAACTCATCTCGTCAGTCTGCCCCCATCGTTCAGCAGCAAGAATCGACAGTTCGTTCTATTGCTTCAACTGATATGGCGGCCGCACTCGGCTCTTCCTACTCAGACGCAGTATCAGCCCCTGAGTTTTTAGCTCAGCCATCAGAGCAAACCAATGTGCGCCCTGAGAGTGATGCCCCGTCTGCAGGTAAGATTGCCTCCGCATCTATTGCGATTGGCGGTTCGCTCAATGGCAGCTATACCCGACAGTTTGTTTCTGACTTTGAGTCTTTAACCGGTGCTCAGGCGGTCGAGCGGTCTGAGGTCAATTCTGGGTCGCAGCAGCCGGTTTTGCTTTCTGCTGCTCCGTTGAGCTTTGTGCCCACGCTACCGGATGTGGATACATCATTCAGCGTTCCTGCTAGCACTGTTGATGTGCCACAGCAGGCAATTCCTTCAGAGTCTTTGTCGGAAGAAGATGCTGCTGTCGAGCTGTCTCCTGCATTCCAAGAGTCTCAGGCAGCAAGTCCCGAACTAGTTCCACAACAACGTCAGATTGACGCAGCTACGGCTGAATTGGCTGAAGAGGTTACGTCTGATGATGGGATAGACGCAGTAACTGAGCCTCAGCTGCTGGCCGCTGCTCCTGTCGGTTCCGAAAGCTACGAGCCTTTACTTGAGCCCCTTGTGGGTCGCTTGGTGTCTCCCGAGTTGCCTCCTCTTCCTGGAGCTGATGCCTTTCTGCCCGAAGGTACACCCGTCTTCAATGGCTATATCTGGCCATCTCGCGGTGTGTTAACGTCTGGCTACGGTAGACGCTGGGGACGGATGCATCGTGGTATTGACATTGGAGCGCCAACAGGGACACCTGTTTATGCCGCAGCGTCTGGGGTGATTGAGTTTTCGGGTTGGAACTCAGGTGGCTACGGTTACATGGTGGATATCCGTCATCCTGACGGCAGCAAGACACGCTACGCCCATAACAGTCGCTTGATGGTGCGCGCGGGTCAGCAGGTGACTCAAGGTGAACAAGTTGCCGCAGTCGGTAGCACAGGCTATAGCACTGGGCCTCATCTCCACTTTGAGATCCACCTTCCCAGCCAGGGCACAGTCAATCCCATGTCGATGCTGCCGGGTCGTTAGGCATCGGCTTACTGATGCAGAGGAGTCAGCAGTCAGTAAGCCGATGCCTCTGACTCATACAAATTGGTGAGATAGATTTAGAGAGGGAAGTGAAGCCGCTTCCCTCTCTTTTTAGTTTTTTTAGAGTGTGCGCCATGAGCTCATCGGTTTCTAACGATCGCCCGACTGCAGTCACCACCCAACCAGAGACTTGCCAGGTGTATCATCTCTCGCCGCTGATTCGGCTAACGCTGCTGTTGTTTTACAGTGCTTTGACGCTGCCGCTGCCATTTTTGGCACGGGTGACGCGATCGCCCCTTTCACCCACTGTAGTGGCGATCGCTCTACTGGTAGGCGCCTTACTCCTCTATGCCACATTGACTGAGCGCGTCATCACAGATAACCATGGCATTCGGGTCGCCTATGCCCCTTGGGTTCCCAAACTATGGCGCTCGGGTTGGTCGCTACAATGGTCTGATATCAAAGCACTCAAGCCGAGGTCTACCGGTCAGGGTGGCATCGTCTATTATTTTTTGACTCAAGCAAATGAAGCCAGACTGCTTCCCATGCGAATTGCCGGATTTGCCAAACTGGTAGACACCGTAGAAGCAAAGACGCAGTTGGATACCCAAGATGTGCGCCCTCTAGCTCAACCCTGGATGTATCTCATCCTGCTAGGACTCGCTATCTTGCTGTTGCTAGTGGATGGATGGACAATTTGGACAGCGCTGACGCTGCCCACTTCAGCCTTGGCGATCGCTCCTCCATCAGCCTTTCCATAACCGCATTAACTCTAGCGGGGCAGGCCCAACAGATCCCGACAGTACGCTTCGTTAGCCTGGGCTGTGCGGCTCAAGTTATCAACCCAAGCGCCTAGAAAAATCATAAACAGAATAAACATTACAATTGGCCCCGGATCACCCCAACCCTTGGGATTTCCAGGTGGTTCTATGCCGGCCATGGCGATCGCCCTCTTGCAACAGATTAAGACAATCCCATTAAATCACTGCTTTCGAGGGACAGCCAGCAACAATAGAGCAAAACTAAAACTCCAATGCACAGTCAGGGAAGCGCCCCAATCGATTTGCCTCCACAATTGCATTGCGACAGCGCAACGGCTCAATCCTGCATGTCTCGACAGTTCAGGCAGGCTAAGCGTCGGGAGGCTGGACTGAGGTGCTGCTAAGTAAAGCTAATACGCAACTTCTAGCACATCCATATCCAGCATTAACGGCTTGATGGTTGCATCCAGTAACTCAAACATAGTTCGTTCCATACGAAACTCTATTGGAGCCACCCTCTCAGATTCCGCGAAGATTTACCGAACGTATGAGGTGAATCTTCGGACAAAACCGGTTGAGTAAGGACGACGTTGATTCGAGCAGTCCAACAGATCTAGGCATCTCTAGACATCGCACGACATGCATACGCCCTGTTGATGCTAAGCCATGGCTTGCAGCACCTCAGCCAACGTCCCCACGAGCTGATCAATCTGCTGCCGCTCAATAATTAGGGGTGGTGATAGCGCAATAATATCTGCCGTGGTGCGAATCATCACACCCCGCTCATACGCCTCTAGAAACGCCCCAAAGGCCCGCGCGCCCGGCTTATCTGGAATTGGCTCTAGCTCAATACCCGCCACCAGTCCGATGTTGCGAACATCAATCACATAGGGCAAACCGCGCAGAGAATGCACCGCCTCTTGCCAATAACTGGCCAGATCCGCGGCCCGTTGAAATAGCCCTTCATCTTGGTAAATATCCAGCGTAGCCAAGGCCGCCGCACAGGCCACCGGATGCCCTGAATAGGTATAACCATGAAATAGCTCAATACCAGGCGCATCGGTCTGCATAAAGGCATCGTAGATATGCTGACGCACAAACACCGCCCCCATCGGAACCGTGCCATTGGTAATGCCTTTAGCCACCGTAATCATGTCAGGCAACACCCCAAAATGCTCCGCAGCAAACCCACTGCCCAACCGCCCAAAGCCCGTGATGACTTCATCAAAAATCAGCAGAATCCCATGGCGATCGCAAATCTGCCTCAACCGCTGCAAATAGCCTACGGGGGGAATCAGCACGCCAGTCGAGCCCGCGACGGGTTCTACAATGACAGCTGCGATATTCGATGCGTCATGCAGCGCCACAATTTGCTCTAGTTCATCTGCGAAATGAGCACCCCATTCGGGCTGCCCCTCACTAAAGGCATTGTGCTCCAAACTGTGAGTGTGGGGCAGGTGATCAACCCCGTTGAGCAGACTACCAAAAAATTTGCGGTTTGGCCCAATGCCCCCGACCGAAATGCCGCCAAAGTTGACGCCATGATACCCCCGCTCTCGCCCAACTAAGCGCTGCCGCGTCCCTTGCCCCCGAACGCGATGATAGGCGATCGCAATCTTCAGTGCCGATTCCACGGCTTCAGAGCCAGAATTGGCAAAAAACACATGATCAAGATCGCCAGGAAGCAAGTGCGTCAACCGCTCAGCCAGTTGAAAGGGAAGAGGGTGCCCCATCTGAAACGTAGGGGCAAAGTCTAACGTGGCCACCTGTTGACTCACCGCTTCCACAATTTTGGTGCGGCAGTGGCCTGCATTCACGCACCACAATCCGGCAATACCATCCAAAATCTGGCGACCATCATGAGAGGTGTAGTGCATCCCCTGAGCCGACACAAGCAAACGCGGATTTTCTTTGAACTGACGGTTGGACGTAAACGGCATCCAAAACGCGTCTAGGTCTGGCTGCTGAAACTGAGCTTGAGCCGGATGAGACAAATTCTGCACCATCGCGTTTACCTTATCTGGAATTCAGGATGTAGACATTTAGCAGGATGCGGTCAGACTTGCCTAACTCACGTAGGGCAACTGCACATCAATAAAGAAGAGATTTGCAACGGGATTAAGCACTGCGAGACAATACGGCTGAAGCAAGAGGCTATGGAGAAGTGCTGGACGTTTCTACAAAACTCAGCACTTAAGCACTATTCAACTCTAAATCTAGCAATCAAACCCAATGCTATGGCGCTCATGCGCTGGCTTGAGTATTTATTGTTGCAATCAACCTATCGGTTGCGATACCCCTAATCATGGGGTTATTTTATCGCTCTTCTATCGAACTCTCGTGCAGGTTCCTCAAAATCACTGTAATCACTGGGGCAACGACAAAAAGACGGGGTTGAGCAGTGCGGCCCAACCCCATCGATAGCTCTAGACCTGGGGATTAGCCAGCGGTTATCGCTCGATTATTGCCGGTTCAAAAACCGCCAAACGGTAGGAAATAGGGAGGCACTGATGCAAGATTTGATCAGGTCGCCGGGGATGAAAGGAATAACGGCTTTCATCATCAAATCGGCAAGGCCTGCATAGCGCCCAGCCTGTGTCAGCCACATCCCCAGCCAAGCAGTGCCCAAACCAAAAATAACCAGGCTGGAGAGCACCATTGCCCCGTACATTTTGAAGAATTGGCGATCGCACCCTACCCGCTCTACCAAAAAGCCAACCAGAGCTGCTGAGATCGGATACGCAATCAGATATCCCCCCGTAGGCCCTAAGATGCTGGCGATTCCCGCAGTGCCCCCCGCAAACACGGGTGCGCCCACAACGCCTTCTACCAAATACGCCAGCAGCGCCAAAAACCCCAGACGCGGCCCCAGGGTAGCGCCTACCAACGTTACCCCTAGGGTTTGCCCGGTAATCGGCACAGGGGTAAAGGGCAAGGGCACTCGCAACTGGGCGAGCAATGCCACCACTAAACTGCCGCCTAGAATTAATAACAGATCGCGGGCGATCGTCTTTTGGGGAAACAGCTGCTTATACAAACAGGGATAGAGCGCAGTAGGCTGCATGGCACACCTCAAACAATAGTTAAATCAATCAAAACTATAGCGGAGTTTGCTCGCCATCCAGCCATAAGCCGATTAAGGCCCATAGAAAAGCAGGTCAATTTTTTGGGTCGGGCATGGCCATGCTCACAGCACAAGGCGTTTGGTCAGAATTAATGAGACGCCCTAAACCCTAATGGGCTCCATTGCATACCCGTGCCACGCGCCGTCATGTCTCTCGGCTATAAGCGGTGTCATATCTAGGGCTACTGGAGTTCCCCCTCTGACATCAATCCGCAGTCCAGAGTAGGGACGTTTGAGGCCATCTCCTTTGCCATCGCGACCCAAAAATAGGTGAGAAGTAGCCACGGTGAGCGTTCTGCCGTCGATAGTATCCTCTAGGTCAGGCCCTTCCGTCCGCTGTCGCCGCAGACTATAGCCACTGCCGCCACAAATCACCCAGGAAATATTGGCATCCCCGTGACCCGTGTTGCCGGTTTGCAAATACTCCAAACAGTGGGCGTGGCCGTTGAGTACTAAGTTCAGCAGCGGCTGACCTTGCGCTATGTCGCCTACGCGATCTAATACAGCATCGAGCACTTGGCGTAGGTTGTGGCGCACCGCCAGGGTTTGACCTTGGGGCCACTTGCTGGCCTCTGTGACATAGGGCGGATGGTGAAAGAAGACGATGCGCCCCCGCACGTCTGGGTTTTGCCAAGAGGCAATGAGCCCATCACGCAGCCAGTTAAGCTGATCCACATCGACCTCAGGGTCGCCCCTGACAGCCAGTTGCTTATCGATATCAGCCAATTGCTCATTGATAGATTCGATTTCGCCAGCGATCTCATCTGTCACCTCATTCTTTTGTAGTGGGTTGAACGACCCTATGCCTGCCTTTCGAGTTAAGTCAGCTTTGGCTGCTTCAAGCTGCTGCATCTGCTGCTCTAGATCCTTTCGAGACTGTGCCCCTGTTTTAGTAGCGTCTAAAGGCAACGGCTGATCAAAGCTATTAGAATCGAGGGCAAAGAAATCAATGCCGCCGTAACGGAAGGTATAGTACCGATTGGGTAGGCGGGTAAACTCCCCTGGACGGTAGGTTAAGCAGCGTTTGCCATCGATCTGACTGGTGTAATGCCGATCAAGATGCTGGGCTAGTTGTCCTTCTGGAAGAGCCTTGAGGTAGTCTAAGAAGGCTTTAGCATAGGCATCTCCTTTGTTGGATCCATGCCAGCCCACGTTGAAATCGAGAACTGACTGTAGAGCATAGCGAATAGGCCCCGTCAATCCCGATATCAGCCCCACTAGCCCGGGTAAGTCGTAATAGTCGTGGTTCCCAGGTACCGGCAGAATAGGGTGCTTGAAGGTCATGTCGTCGTAGGGAATGCGCTTGTAGTTCTCGCCGCCGACGATCCATTCGCGATAAGGACGAATAAAGTTATCTGGGTATTGCTCCTTAGAACCAACCAAATACACAACATCCCCCGTGTGAATTGTAAATTGAGCCAAATCTATGTGAGCCAAGAGCTGCTCTGCCACTTGTCTCTGCGGATTGTTGCGCCGATGTCGACCAGTACCGCTATCGCCTAGGACTAAGAATGAGAACTCTTCAGTCTCGTCACTCCCTTCAATTGCTAAGTGGGTTTGGTCAATGTTGCGCTGCATGATTTGAGGGTGTTGCCAGCGTACCCGTTGCCTCATCGTGCGGATTTTTGTATTAATGGAGGGTTCGTTGGTGAGTTTAGAGGACATGGGTTGGAGAGATTAGAGTTCCGAGGGTACGATATAACGTTTACCCCAGTTTGCTGGCTACCTTAGGGCGTAAATTTCTTTCAAAAAACAGTAACTGCCTCTAGAAGAGCTTTAAGGCACTCCACACTTCGCATAGTATGCCTGGTTTCTTGTCTCACGAGTCTGAGCCTGTTATGGATGAGCCGTGGCTGCACTGCCTCGCTGAATGCCCCAGCACTAATACATGGGCGCTGGAGCATGCTGCGCAGTTCCAGCATGGGGATGTCGTCTATACGCCGCGACAAACGGCAGGGCGGGGGCAGCATGGGCGCGTGTGGTATTCGCCTCCGGGTGTGCTGACGATGAGTGTGATGTTGCACAGAATCCCCACAGCAAACCTGCCGGGGCTGAGTTTGGCAACCGGTTTAGCGGTAATCTATGCAGTGGAAGATCTGATGCCTGCTTGCAAAGGGCGGTTGCGTCTCAAATGGCCGAATGATGTGTGGATTGAGCGGCGCAAGCTTTCGGGAATTTTGTGTGAAGCCACTTCTGCGGTTTCGGCTCCCTTGGCTCAGGTGGTTGTGGGGATTGGCATTAACCGTCAAGCTGATTTCGCAGCGGCGGAGCTAGACGAGGGGTCGATTCACTCGGGGACGGCAACCTCGGGGACGGCAATGTTAAATGTCTCGGCTATTAGCCTGCATCAGGTGCATGTGGATGTGCCAGACGTGCGATCGCTCATCACTCGGGTTCGCCACTATCTGCTGCAAGTGGCCGATATTTTTACCCGCGCAGACCCAGCTCAAGGGGGGCTAACGTCCCTCCTTCCAGACTTGCGCCGTCGCGATGCTCTGCTGGGTGAGTCGATTATAGTTGAGCAAGGCAATACCCTGAGGTCGGGACAGGCTGCTGGCATTGATGCCTATGGTCGCCTGCTCATTCAACAGGGCGATCGCCAAATTGCCATCACGACCGGGCGCATCCGTCTAAGTCAATAGCAAAGTTACTGAATCACCCGCCCCATATAGTCTGACCACAGCGCTGCTGCTTGCGAACTCGCGCCAGACGTCGGGGCGTTATCGTCATTGCCAAACCACACCCCCGACGTAATATTCATGGAGGGGATGTAGCCCACAAACCAAAGGTCGCGATTGTCGTTATTGGTGCCTGTTTTGCCGGCCTCTCCTGCCCCTAGATAGGCAGCACGACCTGTGCCAGAGCTGACAACCTCCTGCAACATGGCTGTCATCGTCGCAGCAGATTGGCCACTCACGGCTTGCACATTCGGACGGGGCCCCTGAAGATTCCCATCAAAAATGATACGGCAAGTTGCTAGATCGTCAGGATTCTCACAATCGCTGCTGTCGAGAATGCGGCGAATCGTGCGCGGCGAGTTATGCATGCCGTCGTTGTCAAACGCGGCATAGGCTCCGGTTAGCTCTAGCAAGGTGACCTCGCTTTGCCCCAGCGCCAGCCCTGGCACTGGGTTGAGTTCAGAGCGAATGCCCAATTGCCTCGCTAACTGAACGACCTGATCCAGCCCTGCATCTTGAGCCACCCGCAAAGCAATCACGTTCTCTGATAGGGCCATCCCTGCAAACATATCTACGGCTGCAGCTCCAGTCCGCTCGCATCCCCGAAACGACTGCCCATCCCAGTCCAGCCCGCCACAGGAAAATGATTGATAAGGCGAGACGCCCGCTTCGAGTGCTGCCGCATACTCAAACACCTTAAACGTCGAACCCGGCTGGCGTAGAGCCTGTCCCGCCCGATTGAACTGGCTTTCTACAAAATCGTAGCCCCCTACTAACGCCAGCACTTCGCCGTTGCTGGAGTCAAGGGTGACCACCGCGCCCTGAGAAAAGCCGGATGCGGCTCCTTGCACTTCAATCGCTCGGCGCAGGGATGTTTCGGCCTGAGCTTGAAAGCGAGGATTGAGGGTGCTCTCCACCACAAAGTTGCCCTCCTGCGCTAGCTGAATGCCCAGCAACTCTTCTAATTCGGTAAACACTTGGCTATAGAAGTAGGGGGCGATACTGCTTTGCAACTCTTCAATGGCTTCGGGGTTGATATCAATGCGCGATCGCCGCGCCCGCTCTGCATCATCGCGACTAATAGAACCTTGGGCTGCCATCCGGTTAATGACGCGATTACGCAACCGCACAGCCTCGTCATAGTTTTGAATCGGGTTAAACACATTGGGCGCAGGCAAAATGCCCACTAGAGTCGCAGCTTCGGCCACCGTCAACTCACTGGCAGGCTTGCCAAAGTAGAACCGAGCGGCATCCTCAAACCCATAGTTGCCATACCCCAAATACACGCGGTTAAGGTAAGCCAGCATCAAAAAGTCTTTGCTGTAATAACTTTCTAGCTTCAGTGCGGCGACTGCCTCCCGCAGCTTTCGCCCAGCCGAATCTTCTATCCCAACATAGGACCGAAACAGATTACGGGCCAGCTGCTGCGTAATGGTGCTGCCTCCCTCTCGAATTTCGCCCCCAATCACATTGGTCACGAGGGCTCGCAGCGTGCCGACTGGGTCTATCCCTAAATGCCAGTAGTAGCGGCTGTCTTCTGAAGCGACGAGTGCTTTAGGAAGGTTTGAGGAATACTCCGACAGGCGGGCTAGCTCAATGTGTGCCCGGTTACGCTGGGGATTGAGCACCGTTTCATTG
>JBGTOF010000092.1:0-2275 GCA_041742695.1 Elainellales cyanobacterium
CTGGCAAGGCGAAGATTACCAAAGTGCAAAGACAGCGCTTGCAGCCGCTAAAGCAGGCCATGTCGGTCAATTTCAAGGCTACGCCCCCACAGCGAAGGGCAACCTGAAGTGGTGGGATGTCATCGTCACTCCCATCCGAGATGCATCAGGAAGGGTTGCCCAACTGTTATCAATCTCACGCGACATCACAAAGCAAAAGCAAGCTGAATTGGAACAAGAGCAGCTGCTAAAACGGGAACAAGCGGCACGAGAAGACGCAGAACGCGCCAACCGGATTAAAGACGAGTTTCTCACAGTGCTGTCCCATGAGTTACGGTCGCCCCTGAATCCGATTTTGGGCTGGACACAACTGCTGCGAGACGGCAAACTCGATTCTGCTCATCAAATGAGTGCTTTAGACACGATCGAGCGTAATGCCAAACTACAAGCGCAACTGATTGAGGACTTGCTCGACATTTCCCGCATCATGCAGGGCAAGCTGATCTTAATAGCGACTCCAGTTAGTTTGGCATTTGTCATTGCTGCTGCCGTTGAAACCGTGCGATTAGCGGCAGCCGCGAAAAAAATTCAAATTACGCTTGACCTCGACCCAGACGTCGCTCTGGTCTCTGGCGATGCTGCCTGGCTGCAACAAGTGGTCTGGAACCTACTCACCAATGCGGTCAAGTTTACAGACAATGGCGGACAGGTAATGGTCGAACTGAGGCGAGTTGCTACCGAGAGCAGCTTGGGCAATGGAATGGCCCAGATTCGGGTCATCGACCTTGGAAAGGGTATCAGTCCGCAATTTCTGCCCCATGTGTTTGAGCATTTTCGGCAAGAAGACGGCTCAACGACTCGCCAATTTGGCGGTCTGGGCTTGGGCTTAGCGATCGTGCGGCAAATTGTGGAACTCCATGGTGGCACGGTCAGGGCAGAAAGTAGGGGCGAGCATCAAGGTGCGACCTTTATTGTGCAGCTACCGGCTCTGCAGCAGGCAACGCCGATCCGATCTAAACAAAACCAGCTTCAATCCGCTTCAGATTCAGAAACACGTTTTGACAACGTGCAAATTTTGCTCGTTGATGACGATGCCGATACTCTTCAGTTTCAGGCTTTTCTGCTAGAGCAACATGGGGCAACCGTAACCGCCGTGGCTTCCGGTGTCGAAGCGTTGCAAGCCTTAGAGCAGCGGCTTCCCGATGTCATCGTCAGCGATATTGGCATGGCAGAAATGGATGGTTACAGGCTGATGCAGCAGATTCGCTCTCGCCCACCCGCTCAGGGAGGTATGGTGCCAGCGATCGCGCTCACGGCTTATGCCGCAGAAATCGACCAAAAGAAAGCGCTCCAAGCAGGCTTTCAAACACATTTGACAAAACCGTTGGAGTCAGAACGATTTTTCAGCGAGATTATCACCCTGCTCAAGCCAAACCGGGTCTAGAAATTGTGCCTTGCACTTCGGCTAGCTCTACTAGCTCGATTTCCTCCACTAACGCCGCCGCTAACCCCAAGTGAACCAGCTTTTTAATCTTCAACGCGCGTTCCCAATGCTTGCCCACACGGTATAGCGTCTGATATGACAACATAGGTATTCAAAAGGTAGAAAACCTTACTGTAGGTCAATCTGATCACCACCCTTAATCACTCCTAAAGAGGCATTAAACTGGCATCTTTTTGACCACCCCTCGCGGTATCATGCCCTTGTCTCAAGATGTTCCCAACAGAAAAATTGATGCGACTAGCTGACTTCATTCTCGGGAACGTCGAGCCCATTCTTGCGGAATGGGAAATATTTGGACGCAACCTCGAACCCGGGGCGAAGATGACCAGGCTCGCCCTGCGTGACGACGCTGAGGCAATACTGCTGGCAACCGCGCGGAATATGCAGATCAGCCAAAGCCCCACGCAGCAGGTGAGCGAGTCTAAAGGTCACGGCGGCACTGTTAGCGAGGAGATCGACCAACTCGAAAACGCCTCGGTCCTGCACGGCGAAGCACGCGTGGGCTCAGGTTTTAACATCATAGAGGTCGTCGCTGAGTACCGTGCCCTGCGCGCTAACGTGATCCGCCTGTGGCTCGCGAGCGGCCCGCAGATCGACATCAACGCCATCAACGCCATCACTCGCTTCAACGAGTTGATCGATCAATCAATTGCTGAGGCCGTCGGCAGTTACACCAATCGCGTCGAGCAGTCGCGCCGCATGTTTCTAGCCATCCTCGGCCACGACCTACGCAACCCGCTCAACTCCATCAGTATGGCTGCACAACTGCTCTCGCGCACCACAGACAAACAC
>JBGTOF010000496.1:0-4053 GCA_041742695.1 Elainellales cyanobacterium
AGACCTTGTTGAGGATAGAACAGGTCACCGCCTGATTGAACTTTGTGCGGTAGCGCTGCCCATAGCGAAAGAGGCGTCGGAGTGGATGCGCTGAACTCACCGTTGGCTTGAGAGATCCCACGATAGTACCTGTTGTGTCCTGGCGTACAAGTTTCTCATTATGCCACTCGGTTAAGACGGCTGTCGGCGGCGGGATGGCTGATTGCGCTGGGGAATTCGCTGCCCCTGGTAAAATTGCTGCTCAATGCGCCCCAGCCAGAGCCACGCTGCACCCGCCAAGAGGGGAACTGCCGCCGTGAGCCCACTGCTCCAGAGCGATAGAGTCGTAAACGACGCCAACAGAGGAGAGGCCGCTAGGGCGATCGCCCCAAGCCCTGCTAGTCCCAGCCGAATCTGCTGAATCCGCCCTAATGCCTGCCGACAGCTAGCGCAATGCTGCGTGTGGGACTGATAGCGATTCAGCAGCGTATCATCCGACAAACGCGGCGGCAGCGCTTGACCCGGAAACGGGTCGGCCTCGAACTCATTCACCCACTTGCGCAGCTCAGACACAAAGGAATCTGCCCGAGTGGGTAAGTAAAAGGCACGGGCAAAGGCGGTGCCGCCGCCTTTCTGCTCTAGAAATCGCTCCTGCCAATGCAAGAAAATTTGGTCGTCTTCGAGCACGCTGTTTTGCCCCAGGTGCGAATACCAGCGCGGTGTGAGTTTAATGAACGTGGCCGGTATTTTGGACGCGAACTTGAATGGAAAGCGAGCAAACACGCGGCACTCGCCCTTGCGAATTGGCGTAGCATAGACAACCGTTAGCGTCCGCCCAAATTGCTTAGAGGTCAAATCGTGCCACATCAGCGCGGGCGCAATAAAGGCGGTATCTTGCCGGCCTAAGGTGCCCTTTCGCGGGCCTTCTTCCCACGTGCCCGTAAAACCCTGCTTGCCTGATTCCACCAGCTCTAGGTTGACCGGGGCAGCATTGGCGCGATCGCTCACCGATTTGTGATGGGTAAACGGAACATGGCTGGCATCCAGCACATTTTCGAGTAGCGTTAGTGCATCATAGGGCAGGTCGCGGAAGGTGTTGAGCATCACCCAGCCTTTGGGATCATCGGCCAGTGCCTCAATCACAGGCACGGTCACCTTTGTCGCCCGCTCTGCGGTGCCGGGGTAGACAAACAGTAGCCCCTGCTGCACCGCAGTGGGCAAGGATTGAACGCAAGCCCGAGACGATTGCTGCGCCTGCCCCGTTGGCGGCTGTTGGGGAATGCGATCGCACGCACCATCCCCCCGAAACGCCCATCCATGATAAGGGCATTCCAGCAGCCCATCTTCTGCAATGCGCCCCTCCGACAATGGCGCGAGCCGGTGCGGGCATTGATCCGCCATCACCCGCCACTGCGTTGCCTGCCGATCCCACCAGATCACCAAATCCTGCTCGAGCAGAGTAAAGCGATTGGGCTTCGCCTGATCCAAATCCTCTACATAATGCACGGGATACCACGCCTCTTTGCAGTCAAAGCGGGCGGGGTCATCGCCCCCAGCAGGCAGGGTGTCTGGGTGTGGGTGGGTGAGAACTTGGGGCCGATCGCCAGTCAGCATAATAAAACCATTGGGATACGTGGATGTTTACGTATCTTAACAATTTTGGTTGATTTAACATGGGCTCGATAGCGATGCTTCAACTCCGCGCTGCGGGGCGCGGGCATCGCTCAACCGTTCTGCCCGCGCCCCAGCAGGACGGTTTTATGCATTTTTTAGGACTTCTGAAGGGGATTGCCGCTGCAGGACTTCACCAGTTCTCTATCTCTCTGTATAGGTTGATTGGGCCGGCGTGCGATTGACTGAGAATATGGATGGGTTGGAGCGATCGCCCCTCTGTCCTCAAGCCTGCGCGGGTAAAAATGTCGAGGGCGGAAATGTCGAGTACAGTCTATTCAGAATCACGCCCAGAGACCGTCATATTTACAGTCTCGTTTATGGAGTAGAAGGCTGGTCTGACCAGCAGGAGGCAGATATTTCTCAGTTTATTTGGCGACGATGGGTTGGGGGAATAAGTCTTAGTCTTATTCTTGTTTTTCCTGTTGCCGGGCTTCAGGCTCAAGAGGGCCAAGAGGCTCAAGAGGTTCAGGATCCAATCATTCCAGAAGAATCTCCCTCGGCTCCAGCCCCGCCTGATCGCACCGAAGATGGAGTGTTCTTTGCCGATGTATTAGTCCGTGGGCAACCCGTTTTTCAGGTGGGCAGCTTGGCGGGGCTGAGTGCCACCGAGCGCGCCCAAATCATTAACCGCCGCATTGCGGGGTTGCTGAGCCAATCTCGTTCTTTAGATGCAGTCACCGCCCAATTCGATAATGAGCGCCAGATTGCCCTGCTGGTGGTCAACAATCGGGTGCTCATGACCGTAACGCAACAAGATGCGACCGATTTTGACCTTACCGTTGAGGAGCTGGCGCAGCAGTGGGCTGAGCGCTTGAACCAGGTATTGGCCCAGCCCAATTTGGCCGTTGATGTGCTGCAACGGTTAGAGGGAACAGGGCGTCAGCTAGTGCGCGATACTATTGTTCTCTTGCCATCGCTGTTGGGGGCACTATTGCTGGTGGGCCTAACCTGGATAGCGGCCAAGGGTGTGCGACGAGTAGGGCTGCTGTGGGCTGAGAAAACTGAGGGCGATCGCAGCACCGAAATTCTCATTGGGCGACTGTGCTACGGCGGTGTTTGGGTTCTCGGAAGTGTGGTTGCCCTAGGCGTGTTGGGGCTAGACTTTGCGACATTGTTGGGCACCCTTGGGCTCACCAGCGTCGCCATCGGCTTTAGCCTCAAAGATGTGCTCAGCAATTATATTTCTGGGGTTATCTTGCTTGCTGCTCGGCCCTTCCGCATTAGCGACCAAGTCGTCATTGGCAATTACGAAGGCACGGTGGTGCAAATTCAGCTGCGGGCTACGACGATGCGCACCTATGATGGTCGGTTGGTCTATATTCCCAATCAGCAGGTGTTTCAGAGCAGTGTGGTCAACAACACTGATTCGCCGGTGCGCCGCAGCGATGTAATCGTTGGCATTGATTATGAGGACGATATCAATAGGGCTCGACAGGTAATCACCGAGGCCGTGATGCAGGTAGAAGGGGTAGAGCCAGAACCCCCGGCTTTAGTTTTGGTTCAAGAACTTGCGGCCAGTACTGTGAATCTGGAAGTGCGGTTTTGGGTCAATTCTCGTCGTCAGTCTTTTTTGCAGGTGACTTCTACAGCATCCCAGGCGATGAAAGAACAGCTGCAAGCTGCGGGTATCACGATGCCCACTGAGATCTATACCGTCACTTTTCGGGATATACCGTGACCCTTTGAGGTGAAAATAACACTTCTCCCTTGGGGCGATGCCGCTCTGGGACTGGTCAGTTGTGGTGTTATTTTTGTGTATTCGATCTTTAGGGTTGAGGGCGATCGCACTTCGCACCCGTTGATACCCTTTTTAGCTGGAGATCCTCTAGTGTGACTGACTAAACAACCTCCAATATCCTGTTATAAAGACGCGAAGAGAGAGAGCAAAATCAACACAATCTCTAGAATCACATACACCAGGAAAACTGGGATCAAATAATCTCTACTGAAATTTCTACCCCAATTCGAGTAGAAGGGCTTGAACAAATATCTAAGTTCATCAATTTTGCTCAAATACTCTGACTCTAGATACCTCTCAATTCTTATCACTCGCTCAACATGGTTTAGCTGAACTTTTCTGTAAAAGAAGTCAAGTATTGCGAACAGTACGGTTGCCCCAATTCCAATGTATAAAAACGCATGGTTGCGTTGCTGCAAAGTAAGACTTATAAGAGCAGTGACTAGTGTAATAGTCCATCCTTTAATCGTAAAAGTGGTCGAGTCTAGAGAACTAATTCTATCCAAATCCAATTCACGAGTACTGGTCAAAACCTCATATATTTTGTCTGGCTTTGCGTCCACACTCTTCCTCCTACGCTGCTGTAATCTTACAGATTGCCCAATTCTAAATTTGGTGGTACTGCATAGTAATGGTTAGGAGGGAGGTTGAGGCGTTGTAAT
>JBGTOF010000499.1:0-24350 GCA_041742695.1 Elainellales cyanobacterium
CCGTTACCCCCGCCATTTGGAGCTTGCGGCTAGGGTGCTGATAAAATGCCGCTGAGAGGGCGGCGCACACTGCCGCCATTGTCATGTCGCCGTCGGGGATAGGGATGATGCAATCGTCGCGGGTCGGCGGTTTTTGGGTATAGGCCGATTGAGAAATGATGGCGGCGATCGCTCCTGCTGCGATCGCACTTTGCCAAAACTCGCCCCCATCCACCCGGGTGCCCGGCATGCCAATGAACACATCCCCCGGCTGGCAGGCATGGGAATTGGTTGCCAGTCCTTTGACCTCTGTAGTTAGGGCCGGATGGTTGCCTGGAGTGATGATTCCGGCCGGCAAGTCAGACAATAGCTCCATCAGGTTCATGTCAGAGATTCCTCACAAGGGCTGCTCCTATTCTGCGGGATGATGCGGGGATCGGATCTGTTACAGGGATATCAATTTGGTCTCATTCAAAATTCTCTAGACGCTGCATGAAGGGCGTTAGGCATAGGAGTCTTGATCTTTTGATGTTAGAACTAACGCAGTTGGACGATTTTTTGGGAGTTTAGCCTCCCCAAAGTCGTCTAGACTTCCCCGAAATTCCCAAGACGCCGCATATAGTGCATCAGTCTTAGAACTGTAAAAATTTGGACTAGGCGTTGGGTCTAGACTCCGGATGGGGCATCCTGAGCATGGATTTTCGCTACCGTTGAAGCAACGCCTCAACGATTTATCCACGCTGCCGCTTCCTTTACCCATGTTGGCTATGAATTTATCTGTGCGATCGCTCCTGCTGTCTTCCCTACTGCTGCCGCTGTCCGCCGCGCCTGCGCATCCCGTGCCCACCCAGCAAGACGCCATGGGGGGTCACACCTACCCGCCAGAGGTCTCGCAGGCCATTGTCAACGAATGCCTGACTGCTGCTATAAATAACAATCTGCCCCCGGCTCAGGCTGAAGCCTACTGCACCTGCTCTCTTAACGAAATGCAGCAGCGCTATTCCCTAGAAGAGCTGATCGAGCTAGAATCACGAATTCAGCCAGGGCAGCAGTTGCCGCCCGAGGTTTACGAAGTCGCATCGGCCTGTGCCTCTCATTTATTCTAGTTTCCTGGGAATTATCGGACTTGTAGGGCTTCTGCTGAGCCTATGGGTTGTGCTGCCTGCCCCCACAATAGCTCTCTTGCCCTTGGCAATTGGGGCTCCCGAAATTAGCCCCTGGCTGGTGCTATTAAATTTGGCAGGGGTTGGCCTGGGGTTGGGAAACGAGGTCTACCGGGGGGTTGTGCCGTGGGTGAGCCGGGCGGTGCTGCTGGGCAGCGTGGCGGGGCTGGTGCTGAGTGCGCTGCCGCTGATGCAGGTGGGGATGACGCAGCAAGCCGCCGAACGGGCGATGGCTGACGGGTTAGGGGTGCAGTCTATGGCGAGGCTAGCTGTGACGCAGCCCATGGGGCGATCGCACCCCTTTCGTTTTCTAGACACGCTGCGCGGTATTCCCCTGCAAGCCGATGCCGTTCGCTACACCGCCAACATCCCGGTTGCAGAGGTGGCAGGCGTGCCGTTGACGCTGGATGTATACCAGCCGCCGTTAGCGTCAGCCGCTCCCGCAGACGGCTTCCCCGGTTTGGTGATGGTGTATGGCGGGGCCTGGCGGGCGGGCTCTCCGGCAGATAATGCGACCTTTGCGCGGTATATGGCGGCACGGGGCTATGTCGTGTGGGCGATCGCCTATCGTCATGCGCCTCAGTTCCAGTTTCCGGCTCAGCTTGAGGATGTGCAAACAGCGCTCGCGTTTGTGCTGCGTAACGCCCGCGACTACGGCACCGACCCCAGCCGCTTGGCTCTGATGGGGCGATCGGCTGGAGCGCATTTGGCGATGCTAGCCGCCTACCAGCCCGACGCTCCACCGCTGCGAGCTGTGGTCAACTACTACGGCCCGGTCGATTTGCTGAGGGGGTATACGGAGCTGCCCCAGCCGGATCCGCTGGATGTCCGCGCGATTTTGGAAGATTTTTTGGGCGGTGCCCCAGATGAGTCAGCGAACGCGCTCGGAGGAGAAACCGTGGGCGATCGCTACTGTGCCGCGTCTCCCATCAACTACATCACGCCAACCCTGCCCCCCACGTTGTTAATTTATGGCGGCAAAGACCATATCGTCCTGCCTCAGTTTGGTCGCGCCATGGCTGCCCAGCTTCAAGCGTCTGGTTCTCCAACCGTGCTGATCGAATTGCCCTGGGCAGACCACTCCTTTGATGCCGTGTTTCACGGCGTGAGCAATCAGCTTGCGCTGTACTATACCGAGCGCTTTTTGGCTTGGACCTTACGCTAATCTCCGTCGCATCAGCCACATCCCTAAAGCGTTACGGGAGATTCCACATACACCGTTGGGTCTTGCACGCTAAATTCAATGCCATAGCCCTTCAGTTGGCTGGCAATGTTGTCATTGGCAAGTTCTAGCAAGCGTTTGCGCAGCTCGATGGAGTTTTCGCTTGAGCCCAAAATGAAAAAGGTGACGCGCGCGCGGGTGGCCGAAAAGCTGCCGTTTTTTGACGACTCTGCCGCAGCGGTAAAACTAATGTGGGTGCTGCCGGGATCAATGCCAAATAGCAAATCGGTGCTGCGAGTCACCACTTGTTTAACCAAGGCGGCATCTTCTTCCCGCAGAGCCCGTGTAAAGTCCATATACAGCAGCACCATGACCTTCTTGGCACGGCTAACATTTTCAATTTCTTCATTAACGAGGATGGAATTGGGCACAATGATCAACGTGCTTTTGGCTGCTGTGCGGAGCTTCGTCGAGCGCAGCCCGATAGACTCGACTCGGCATAGCTGCCGATCCGATTGGCGGATATATTCCCCCGGCACAAAGGGGCGATCGAGGTAGAGCACCAGAGTGCTTAAGAGCTGCTCTAGGATTTTTTGGGCTGCTAGGCCGAGGGCAATACCGCTAATTCCCAAACTGGCAATGAGACCCACCAGATTAAATTGCTGACTCTGGGCGATCGCGAGCACCGCAATAAAGCCGATGATGACGTTGGCCAGTGTTTCAAACACCAGCAGCAACTCATCCACTTCGCGCCCCATGCGCCGCAGCATGTCGATGCCATACACTCTGACCAGTTGACGAAACAGACGAGAGGCCAACCACGCCACGCTCACAATTGTGATCAGATCAACCAGCGGCCTGAAAAAGTTGTAAAACGTGGGAGAGGCCGACTGAAGCCACACCATCGATAGCGAAATGAGCAGCAATGTGCCCGCAGTCTTGACGCTATCTTTGATCGGCGTAATTAGGTTGTTATAAACCGTGGCCCCTTGCTTCGGAGAGAGCCGCTGAATCACTAAACCAATCAGCCCAGGCGTGTAGCGGCCGATCAAAATCGCGAGCAGCAACGCGATCAAAAACACAGCTGCTGGCGGCAGCGCTAGAACCTGAATGTCAACGGCGGTCAGTAAATCTTGTAAAGACACAGGGAATCTCGACACGGATGAGGAGCAAACAGGATCTTGCATCCAGGTTAAAGGACACAAGGCGATTTCTTAGAAAAACATTCCTCGCTAACGTCAGTTTGATGGCGTTGTTTTAGTCCCGCGTCATGGGCAATATGGTTTAGGAATTTGTTGAACTGACGTTTCACTACTTACGAACTCCAAGCCTAAAGTCCTGGTCTCTGGGGCCTAACCTGCAGGGGCATACCTGTAGAAATGATAAGGGACTGGTCTTAGTAGGCGGTCTTTCAACCTGCTCGTCTTAGAGAGGTCTACACCGTAATCGGTGCATCGACATAAACTGTCGGCTCTTCAATATCAAAGGCGATGCCATATTGCTTGAGTCGATTGGTCAGTTTTTGACTGGCGACATCTAGCAATTGACGCCGAATTGCCATGGACGTATCTCCAGAACCCAAAATGAATAACGTAATTTGAGCTTGCGCCAGTCGGCCTCCGTCCATCTCGCGAAAGGTAATGTCGGTACTACGTGGGTCGATGCCAGATAGATCCTGCGTACTTTCTAAAATGACCTGGCGAATGAGGGCTTGCTCTTCGGGGGTGACGGCGCGGTACAGATTTAGGTAGGTGATCGCCATTACCTTCTTGGCCCCAGAGAAGTTCTCTACGGTGGACTGGATGATGACGTTGTTGGGTACGATCGCCAGAGTGCCTTTGCCCGATGTGCGGATTTTAGTGGATCGCAGGCCAATCGACTCGACTCGGCCAAAGGTGCCATCGGGCAAGCCAATATAGTCATCAATTCCAAAGGGGTGATCCACGTAGATCACCAGCCCGCCTAGCAGCTGCTCTAGGACTTTTTGAGCCGCAAACGCGACCGCGATGCCCCCCACTCCTAAGCTCGCCACCAACCCAAAAATGTTGAGGCTGTGGGTTTCGGCAAACGCCACCATCAGAATCAATACAATGCCAGCATTGGCCAAAAACTTTGCCAGAACCAGGATTTCGCTGTTGGTCTTGCGGCCGTTGCTTAGCGCTGCATCGAGCAAGTAAGTGTTGAAGTATGCCCGGAAACTGCGGGTCAGAAACCAGCCTAGAGCGAGGGAGAATCCTAACGTGAGGGGAATTTCTAGATAGGGATACCAGGGTACTCGTAGGTCGCGCTGGAGAATGAAGTAGGCGACTAGGTCTAGCAGTGCCAGTACCAGCACGCTTTGAAGGAGAGATTGTTGAGGCTGAATTACTAACTTATAAAATTCATCGGCGTTGCCAGTGGTCAGACGGCGCAGCAGCCAATTCACGAGGCGAGAAATAACATTGCCCGAGAGCCAAGAGATAATAGCAATGAGTGCCAATACTCCTATCCAGAAGAGAGAGGGATGCTCTCCGGATAGGCGAAAGAGCTGGGTGTATAGGTTTGCCATTGCGGTTTTGAGGGATAGAACTGCTGCGCGCTTGCCAATGGTGCGATCGCCCAGATTCGCCCCAATTCCAAGGGCGATCGCGTGCGGTACCTCTATTCTGCATGGAACCGGCGGGACAGTACCATCGCTAGGGGAATGGCCCTCATTCTACTGGGTCGCTAAATCTGCACTAACCCGACCTGAGGCTGACTTACTCAACCGCTGCAACACTGCCCATGCTGCATACTTAGAAGAGCGTCATGAACGTCAGTTCGGGCCAAGCGGGTTTGAGCTGATCTCGAACTCAGGTCTGAATTAATTAAAGACGGACAGTATTGCTCTGTCGCAATTGCCCCATCGCACTGCCGAGCCGCTCCTATCAGGGAAGCCAAATTGACACCCATGCCATCCCCCAACCGCCGTCATTCAATTCTGAAATATCTACTGGCGCTGTTCTTTATTGCGGCAGGCATCAACCATTTTGTAAACCCTGACTTTTACGTTCGCATTATGCCGCCGTATCTGCCCTGGCACCTGCCCCTAGTCTATCTCAGCGGTGCGGCAGAAATTGGGCTAGGGGCGTTGCTGCTGATCCCCCAATACATGTCTATTGCGGCGTGGGGCTTAATTGCGCTGCTGATTGCGGTGTTTCCGGCGAACCTGCACATGGCGTTAAACCCTGAGCTGTTTCCCGCAATTCCCTCGGTGGCGCTGTGGCTGCGATTGCCGCTGCAGGGTGTGTTGATTGCCTGGGCCTATCGGTATACTCGCCACCGCGCTGATCGAAACGTGGGCTGAATCCCGCCCTGATGACCTGAAGCTAGCGTCGGTCACTCAATTTTTGATAGACCGCCCGCAAATCAACATTGTGGTGCGCTAGAGCTACAAGCGTGTGGTAGAACAAGTCCGCAACTTCTCCGGCGATCGCCCCTGGGTCATCATCTTTGCAGGCCATTACGACTTCGGCTGTTTCTTCCCCAATTTTTTTGAGAATGGCGTTGTCGCCGCCGGCCAGCAACTTGCAGGTATAAGAGTTGGGATTGGGATGCTGCTGGCGATCGCGCACCACCGCAAATACTTGGGAGAGCATATCGCCGGGCGGCGGCACGACGGCATCCTCTACCCGATGAAAACAACTGCGCTCGCCTGTATGGCAGGCAATATCTCCTGCCTGCTCTACGGTCACCAACAGCGCATCGCTATCGCAGTCATAGCGAATGCCCCGCACCGTTTGCACATGGCCCGAGGTAGCACCCTTGTGCCAGAGTTCTTGCCGCGAGCGGCTCCAAAACCAGGTTTCCCCTGTGTCCAGCGTCTTCTGCAATGACTCGCGGTTCATCCACGCCATCATGAGCACCGTGCCATCCAGGTAGTCTTGCACGATGGCAGGCACTAGCCCTTGCTCGGTGTAGCGAATGGCATCGAGGGGGATAGCAGTCTGTAGGGTCGAAGATGACGATTCTGCGCTCATGGTAGGTCAACTGGGATGTGGGTAGGCGGCGACTGGACGCGGTGACTGGACACGATGACTGGACGCGGTGACGTTGGATGGAGAATCACTGATCGGGTGCGTCTTCCATGCTATCAAGCCACTGCGCTTAGTTTTGCGGGATGGGGCAGATGGGCGAAGTGGGGCAGACGGGGTAACCAGGGATGGAGAATCGAGCCATAGCCAGCTATAACTAGCGATTTCTGCGGGTTGAGGCCGATTGTAAGGGAACGCAAATCCACTGCGCCACAGATCTAGTAGTGGGCTAGACTTAAATCCATATTTTGTCGGTGCATACTGCCTAGATGTGGATTGGCTAGACTTTGAGGGCTGACATGGCGTTTTGGGAATTTTTGATTCAAAAAGAGGGCGATCGCGCTTGGTTGCCGCTGGAATCTCCTGATGTTGAGATCTTAGAAGGGCGCTATCGCGTGGTGGCGCGTACCAGCTGGGTCAACGCCCCAGTCGAAATTCTCATCACCCATGAGGATCTGGATGAGCAACCCCCTAAGCGGCGTGTGCAGCGGCGAACGGGCAGAACCAATGGCGAAGGGCTAATTGTGGTGCTGCCCTATGTCGCGCTGCAACCCGGGCGGTGGGAGTTGCGCTGCAGCGGCGACCTCATGGCAGAGCTGATGGACCAAAGTTGGCGACATGCGGTGCAGGTGCAGGTGCTGTCTCAGGATGCCGATGTGCCCGAAGACTGGGAGTCGGACTGGCATGGTCGGTTTGATGAGAGCGCCACGGAGAAAGCCGGAGAAAGCTGGGTTGAAGCCTCTGTAGAAGAGTCGGCGGCTGAGTTGGCAGAGCCTGCTGTAGCCATGTCTAGCCCTGATGAGGAGCCGGAGCCTGTCGCGGCTCCGCATTTGGCCGACGAACCCCTGACCCCTGCTGAAGTGCAAGCGGCGATCGCCGCCATTGAAGCCGAAGTTGAGACTGGATCAGGCGCAGCCCAGACTGACGCCCATGAGGGTATGGCTCAGACTGAGGATGCCCCCGAAGCGCTGCCTCGTGCCGTTTATACGGCTCGACCCGAGGATCTGCACCTCACGCTAGATTGCGATCGCTTTACCGCTCGCCCTGAAGAAGCTGTGACGCTGACAGGAGCCGTGGCGCTGAGTCTCGATGCCGTCGGGGCGGCGACGCTGCCGACCGATCTGCCTGCTCACCTGCCCCCTGTTGCGTTGCACATCCAGGTGCGCGATCCCCAAACTGGCGAGGTTGTGGTGGATGTGCGGCGATCGCTCACCTCGCGCCAGTTGCCCTGCCCCGTGTCTTGCAGCATCACCCTGCCCCCTGTTAGCACCAGTTTGCTGATGGGTGAGCTAGCGCTAATTCATCTGGCAGACGATGAGCCTACGCCTATCGTGAGCCATAGCTTTGTCATCTTGGCAGAACTGGATCAGCTCTTGGAGGCGATCGCCAACCAGGCTGAGCAGGCCGCCAGCTTCGATGCCGCAGAAGCGGCGCACCAGGCTACCCTTCAGGTCGATGAAACCTTCCTGAACCTCACTCTGTCTCCGCCGCCAGAGAGCAAGCTGCAGGCCGCCACTAATCAGGTGTTGCCACCCCAGCTCTATCGTCCTAAGAGCAATCCTGATGCGCCTCGGGTGTTGCAATTGCCCACCATGCCCAAAGGCCCGGTGCCGCCCTTGGCGTTTTCCCCATTAGCTGCTGTACCTGCTCTGCCCCTGGCTGATTCAAGCGGGGAGCCATTCCCGCCGGATGCACTCGCCGTTGCGCCTAACGAGGACTCTTCCACAGAGGCGGCTCCGTCAGGAGCTGCGGCTGCGGCGCAGGCTAATCCCGTAGATGAGCCTGCAACGGATACCGCAACAGCAGATGCCGCAACAGCCGATGAAGCCGACCCGAACTCCACTTGGACGGTGTTCCGTAACTGGTATCAGTCGGTGAACCCGGCTGACTCTGCAGACTCTGAGTCTGAGGGCTATGAGCAGCCTGCGCCCCAGCCCTTGATCGCCCAACCGCTGCACACTGCTCGCTGCTCTGCCCCGCTAGAGGTGCCGCCGTCACCCGCAGACCAAGCGTTTCAGTCGTTGAAGCTGAGCGATCGGTTTCTGGCCCGTTTGAATGATATGGCGGTTGACCGAGAGCTAAAGCGGGCGCTGCTCAGCCGTCCCGACGACGCATCAGCCCAGCCTGCGACCCAGCCCTCCTCTGCGGCTAGCGAGCCATCAGCATTGGTAAAAGTCGCCGTGTTAGAAGACGAGGCTCCGCCGTCTCTACCCGAATCACTGCGCTATGTGCCGCCAGAGATTGTGCTGGATGATGAAGCGCCATTACCCACCCGTTACATCAATCTGTTCCGCTTGCAGGAGCGATCGCTCGACCCAGTGCCCACACTCTTGCCTGCCGATGCACCCATCCCCACGCCGTCACTAGAATTGCCGAAGGCCGAGATGGTGGCGGGCGATCGCATCGAGGTGGGGGCCCGCATTCCCTATAGCCCGAGCCCCATGGCGGTTAAGTTTTGGCTCCAAGACTGCCAAAGCCGCCGCGTGGTGGATGGGCCTCGCTGGTTGATGAACCTCACCCCCAACGCCTATGGTGATTTAGAAGGCTGGGCCACGATCACGGTGCCCTATGGCTGTTTAGATGTGGAGTTTGGGGCGATTGCTGTAGAAGTGCCTAGCCAGCGCGAAAGCCACAAGGTCAGCCAAGAACGCAAAATTATTCCCGCAGACTTGCCTAGCCTATCGCTGGGTGAGTTGGGGATTTAGAGATTGGGATTGGGGGCAAGATGATGGCGGCCAGAACACATCCCTTGTCCAGCCGCAGAGATAGGGTCGGAACGGGTGGCTATTCGTCCAGTGCTGGGATCATGGGTTCAAGACATAGCCTAAGACGTGGGAGGTAAATCTGTGGCGGCTCCCAGTGTCGTGCTCTATGACACGCAGCAGCAATGCTGGCTGCGGTTTCAGCAGCCGCGTCAGATTTGTGCGGCCTTTTGCGTTGATGAGGTGCTGCCGATGCTGACGGCGGTGCAGACTCAGGTGTCCGACGGGCATTATGCGGCTGGTTTTGTCAGCTATGAAGCGGCTCCCGCATTCGACCCAGCGCTGATCGTGCGATCGGATACAGGAGCATTTCCGCTGCTTTGGTTTGGGATATTCGATGCGCCAGCGGTGATGGATGATGCTGCGCTGTTCTGCCAGATAGAACCGCAAAATGCCGTGCCTAGATTTGCCCCGCCTGAGCCCCCGCTGCACTGGCAGCCTACGGTTAATCGAGCAGACTATGACCGGGCGATCGCCGCCATCAAAACGTCCATCCGCCAAGGCGACACCTATCAAGTCAACTACACGTTTCGGCTGCGTGCCCCATTTACGGGTGATCCATGGGGTCTGTTTCAGCGGATGATTGCCGCTCAGGGTGCGGGCTATGGCGCATTTGTGCAGGGCATTAGCGCGGTTGGGCAGACTGAGGAGCGCTTTTGTCTCTGTTCGGCTTCGCCCGAGCTATTTTTTCAGCAGCAGGGGGCAGATCTAGTGTCTCGTCCGATGAAGGGCACGGCGGCTCGGGGAGCCCAGCCCCAGCCTGATCAGCAGCAGGCTCAGTGGCTTCATGCCTCGGCCAAAAACCGCGCCGAAAACGTGATGATCGTAGATATGATGCGCAACGACCTAAACCGCATCGCCCGTCCCGGCAGCGTGGTGGTTCCTCAGTTGTTTGAGGTCGAGCAATATCCCACGCTTTGGCAACTCACCAGCACAGTATGCTGCAAGACCGATGCAGGCGTGGTGGATCTATTTCGGGCGTTGTTCCCCGCTGCGTCAATCACCGGAGCGCCGAAGGCACGCACGATGCAGATTATTCAACGCCTAGAAACAACGCCGCGCCACATCTACACGGGCACCATCGGCTACCTGTCTCCCCATGCAACCGCTCAGTTCAACGTGGCAATTCGCACGGTGCTGTGCGATCGCCAGCAGAATCTGGCAGAATACGGCATCGGCAGCGGCATCGTGTGGGATTCCGAGACGGGAGCTGAGTATGAGGAATGCCTCACTAAAGCCAAGATTGTGTTCTAACTCGGGCGATCGCACAGGTTCCGCAAGATCCAGATGCGGGCAGTCTGGCGCGCTGCATGAGTTAGGGCATAGCAGTGTTGCGGCGGGCATCCCCCAGTTCAGCAAAGTAGCTGGGGAGGCGATCGCTCGGTTGAATGTCGGACGGCAGGGGTTCTGCCTGCCCCCAGCGGTTCACGAGGGCCTGCAGCAGTTGGTCTTGACTGTTGTGGAGTTGGGTTAAGTTGCCCCCGCCGATGTCAAAAATAGCAAACCATACCAGGCCGCGATCGCGCGTAGGCACTACGCCTGCGAGAGAGCTAACCCGATTGAGCGTACCTGTTTTGACGGCTGCACCGGGCACAATCGCGCGACTACCTAACGTGCCCCGCTCTCGTCCTACTACCGGAAAGAAGTCGGCCACATTGAGGTCATTGGTCTTGAGCTGGCGCTGTAAGGTCATCAGCATTGCAGTGATCGCACGGGGCGAGATGCGGTTGTCTTCTCCTAGGCCCGACCCGTTGACGAGAATCACTTCATCTGGAGAAATGGCGGCGGCAGCGGCAGCCGTCTGGGCCACGCTGGCCCCGCCCCCTAACTGTTCTGCCAGCCAGTCAGCAATGAAGTTATTGCTGTAGATGTTCATAGCCTTGAGGATTTGGGTCAGCGAGAGGCTCTGATGGGTCAGGATGGGCGTGTAGGCTGGGGGCGCGTTCACAGGCCGTACTACGCCCTCAATGCGGATGTGTGGTGTATTGGGTGGATTCGTCATTCCCCGATATTGACCAGCGGCTTCGCTGCTCCAGAGGCCGGCATTCATCCCCTGGCGCAGTAGCGCGCCTGCCGCTCCCGGTCTGGCCTCAAAGTTCATAGCAAACTTTCCGCTGATGATGAGATCGCCGGTCACTTGCTGAATGCCCTGGCGCTGCAGAGCTGCACCGAGGGCGATCGCCTCTTCCCACACAAACAGCGGATCGCCGCCCCCTTCAATCACTAAATTGCCTTCTATCACGCCGTCGCGTATCGTGCCCTGCATGCCCACGACTGTTTCAAAACGGTGGTCGGTGCCCCAGGTGGTTAGAGCTGCCAGAGTCGTTGGAATTTTGGTCAGCGAAGCGGCGGGGATAGGCTCGGTGCCGCGATGCTCGGCCAATACCTCGTTTCCTGCCTGGAGCCAGATGCCCTGGGCTGAGGTCTGCATCCCTAAGGATGCCAAAGTTTGCAGATGTCGCTGAGTAGCGGCGATCGCCACCGGATCTTGCACCCGATTGGGTTCACCGAGCAGCGACACCCAAGTAGTGTCATCGGCCCAGGTTGACCAGTCTACTGACCGCATCGGCACCCAAGGTGTGGATTGCGCTCCCAACAAAAGTATTCCGCCTGCGATTAACCATCCCTTCATCACAGTCGCTAAACGCTCCTTACACGCATTTTTTAGGGCGTTGTTTGGGCTAGTTTATGCCAGATAACCGCCTTTGCTAATGGTACATAACCGCACCCAATCTCCGGCAAGACGATAGACAATAGAAGAATGTGCCACATAGCCCTGCCCGAGATTGGCATTAGGTCGGCACAGTGCCGATGGGCTGGGTGTGGCTATTGGGTGATGAAGAGAGTGCATGGGGAGGGCCGTAGGCCTTACACCCTGTCCGGCATTGCTGAGAGGGCATCGCTACCGTTGCTCGTCTTAAGCACACCGGCTCACTCTGAATTATGCGGACTAGAAGCGCGATTTTGTACACCAATCATGACGACCTCTGACCCAAACCGGATCTTACGTTTGCTGCCCTTGGGCGTTGGCTCACTGGCGGGGGTGCTGCTGCTGGTCAACCGCCTAGTGACCCCGACGCTGACTGATTCTCAGGCGCGGGCGGATGCGTTGGGCGTCATTCTCAGCGCTGTACTGATTTTGACGGGGCTGCTATGGCAACAGATTCAACCGCGATCGCCCGACACTGTCGTCCTAAACGGTGAGCAAGGGTTTGATCTGGTAAACGATTTGCCAGATGCGGTGCGGGTCGAGCTGGCCTGGGCCTCGCATTTGCTGCTCACCAACACGGTGACGCGATCGCTCTTAGTGTGGTACGACGGGCGGATGCTGCTGCGACGGGGGGTGCTGGGGGCATCTGCCCTGACGAAGCCGGGTGCCATTGTGCAACGGGTGCTGACGACTCAAAAGCCGATCTATTTAGTAAATCTGCAAATTTATCCGGGCAAGGTAGAGTTTGACTATCTGCCGGACAATACTCAGGGTGTGATTTGCCAACCGATGGGCGATCGCGGCGTGCTGATTTTGGCGGCCAATGCACCCCGCAGCTATACTCGACAGGATGAAGCCTGGATCGCCGGAATCGCCGATAAACTAGACAATAGCCTGCAGTCTACGGCGATCGCCCAACCAAATTCACTGTAATCAACCTAAGACCATGATTGTGCTGTATGTCGGATTGGTAATTTTGATGGGAGTTGGCATCGTGGGAGCTGTGCTGCCAGGGGTGCCAGGAGTCGGGCTAATTGCGATTGCGATCGCCATCTGGGGCGCGTTCAATGGCTTTGCAGGGGTGACGATTCCCCTCGTCGTGGCGGTAGTGTCACTACTGCTCTGCACCGCACTAGATTTTGCGGCCACCTACTGGGGTGCGAAGAAATTTGGTGCAACTCGCTGGGGGTTAATCGGTGCGTTTGTGGGGCTGGTGCTGGGTTTTGTAGGGCTGTTGCCAGCCCTGCCCGTGGGTGGGCCATTTTTAGGAGCTTTGTTTGGGCCGTTGCTAGGTGCGCTGGTGGGCGAGTTTCTCTATCGCCGTAACCTGGTGCTCGCAGCCAAGGCCGCTGTGGGGATTTTGGTGGGCAATATCTTTGGACGGATTGTGCAATTGGTGTTGGCGATCGCCACCACAGCCATTTTCCTATTTGCCACGGTGCCCGGCCTATTTGGCCCAGCCGCTCAGCCTGTGGCAGCGCTCCTTGGCATTGGGATGTAATGTCAGTTCGGGTTGAAAGGGGTTTAGCTTATCCTAAACTCCTAAGAAAAAAGGCTATGGGCAAGGCTAAAACCCTCAGTAATTAGATCTTTTGCTCTTCTGCACCATCCTGCCCTCGGCAGTCGAGACTTAGGCTGGAACGTAGAATTTCACTTAACAGGAATTTGGGTCAGCGTTAGTTCTTCAATAGCTAAGCCGTACTGCTTGCGTCGCGAGCAGTACGGCTTAGCGGTATTTCAGGGAAGTGAGCTAGGCCTAGATTTTAGTGATTTTAGGGTTACTAACGCGCGGCGCCGTTTAGTTCTTCAGACGCTAGCCCGAATACGCTGCTAAAGACCTTCTGCACTTTATAGCCTGAATCCATCGACTCTAAGGGATCCTTACGGAGGCGGTGGCGCAGACACAGCACCGATACTCGGCGAATGTCGTCTACAGTGGACTCTGTGCGGCCTTCTAGCGCGGCAAGCGCCTTGGCAGCTCGATTGATTACGATGTCCCCTCTTAGGCCATCCACATCGGCCTCTGAGCAGACCTGAGAAATTTTGATTTGGAGGTCTCTCTCCAGCGTCACCGACTTGAGCCGCTGTTGTGCGTCAATGAGTTGGCGCTGCATCGCCTCTTGCTCAGCTTGATGCTGCGCCAAAAACGCTTGGGGATCTTGGTCAAACTCGGTGCGCTGCTCCACGATTTGCACGCGCAGCTCGGGCTCTTTCACGGTTCGAATTTCGGCATGCATGCCAAAGCGATCTAACAATTGTGGCCGTAGCTCGCCCTCTTCGGGGTTGCCAGAGCCCACCAACACAAACCGCGCCGGGTGACGAATGGAGATGCCTTCTCGCTCTACGGTGTTCCACCCTGAGGCAGCAGAGTCGAGCAGCACATCGACGAGGTGATCGTCGAGCAGGTTGACCTCATCCACGTAGAGGATGCCGCGATTGGCTTTCGCCAGTAGCCCCGGTTCAAAAGCTTTCACCCCTTCGGATAGGGCTTTTTCAATGTCAATAGTGCCGCACACGCGGTCTTCGGTCGCGCCCAAGGGCAGGTCCACCATTTGCACTTTGCGCTGGGCAATGGTCAGGGTTTCGCCCCGCTGCACCCGTTTTCGGACGTCGTCGCTCATCAGCTCGGGGTCAACGGGAGAGCTGCTATAAGGGTCATCGGCGACCACGTCCATTTCGGGCAGTAGGTCGGCTAGCGCCCGAATCGTAGTGGATTTGCCAGTGCCGCGATCGCCCATGATCATTACACCGCCAATCTTTGGGTCAATCACGTTGAGCAGCAGCGCCAGCTTCATTTCTTCTTGCCCCACAATGGCCGTAAAGGGAAACACGGCCCGACGAGTCATGGAGGCAGATGAGGGTGCTGGAGCAGTAAAAGTCACGGCAATACCTAAGCAACAAAGTATGAAGGCTGTCTCTCATTGTGCCACAGGGCGGCTCCCCTATAGGACGGCTGGCGGGTTTCACCCTGCAAAATGGCCTAAGCTAAAGAGCAATGTCGAAACAGAGTTAAGCAGAGTTGATGATGACAACACAGGCTCCCACTCCGGTGGTAATCAATGGCGTTACGGGCAAGATGGGACGCGAAGCGGCCAAGGCTGTGGCGAGTGCTCCAGATATGGCGCTATTCGGTGCCGTTAGCCGTAACCCCGAGCTCAATGGTGAAGACGTGGGGGTAGTGTTGGGTCTGGGCGAGCTAGAAGTGCCCATCACCAATGATTTGCAGGCCACGTTGGTGATGGCGACTCAGGAACGTCAGCCCCCTGTGATGGTGGATTTCACCCATCCTGATGTGGTGTATGAAAATGCCCGGGCGGCGATCGCCTATGGAGTTCGTCCGGTCATCGGCACCACGGGCTTAAGCGCTGATCAACTGCAAGACTTAGCAGAATTCGCCGATAAAGCTAGCATCGGCGCGGCCGTCATTCCCAATTTTTCCATTGGTGTCGTGCTCATGCAGCAGGCGGCGATCCAGGCCTGCCAATATTTTGACCATGTCGAAATCATTGAGCTGCACCACAACCGCAAGGCCGATGCCCCGAGTGGCACCGCTATCCAAACAGCACAGCTCCTCTCAGAATTTGGCAAAGCCTACAATCCACCCCAGGTGAGTGAAACCGAGCAACTCGCGGGTGCACGAGGTTCCACCACTGCGGATGGCATTCGCATTCACAGCGTCCGATTACCGGGGCTGCTGGCCCATCAAGAGGTGCTGTTTGGTGCGCCAGGGCAGCTGTATACTCTACGTCACGATACGAGCGATCGCGCCAGCTATATGCCTGGTGTTCTTCTCTCCATTCGTAAGGTGCTGCCCCTCAAGACCTTGGTCTATGGTCTTGAAAAACTGCTGTAGCCACGTGGAGTGAGCCGAGCCATTTAAAAATAGACAAAAAAATGCCTGACCCCATAAGCCCCCAAGGTCAGGCATAGCACCTGTAAGGACGCGTTCCATGTGAAAGAGCTGTCAGACTCAATTGCCCCCTTAGTCATCCAGCCCTTCCGGTTGCGTTCTCCAGAAGTAACTTCATTCTGCTTGGTTCCTCTAACAAAATCCTGAACAATCCTACGGAAGTTTTTGGGTGATAAACGCCAGTCCGCTCAGAATTTACGTGTATTTACTCTGCTCACGTATTGCAACCGCCATTGCGCTGACCAAGGCTACATGCAATGGCGGTTCCAACAGGGCAGACTAGCCTTGACCGACGAGTTGGGGCGTTTTCACGGCCTGTGTTGCCACGGTTACATTGCCGTCATCATCGACATCTAGCATCGCCGTATCACCAGGATGGACAATGCCAGCCAGCATGGCCTCAGCCAGGTGATCTTCAACCAGGCGCATGATAGCGCGGCGCAGGGGCCGTGCACCATAGGTTTGGCTGTAACCTTCGACCACGAGCTTGGCCTTGAGGGCGGGTGTGATGGTTAGGGCGATCGCCTGTTGAGCTAAGCGGACGCCCACTTCTGCCACCATCAGGTCTGCAATTTGAGCAACCTCTTCACGAGTGAGCTGGCGGAAGACGATGATCTCATCCAAGCGATTCAGCAGTTCAGGACGGAAGAACTGTTTCATCTCATCGTTGACGCGATCGCGGATGCGGTTGTAGGTCGCCTCGCGGCCATCTTCAGCAAAGTCAAAGCCAAGGCCGCCCCCGTTTTTCTCAATCACCTTCGACCCGATGTTGGACGTGAAGATGATCAGCGTGTTCTTAAAGCTCACCACTCGCCCTTTAGAGTCTGTGAGGCGACCATCCTCTAATAACTGCAACAGCAAGTTGAAGATATCGGGATGGGCTTTCTCGACCTCGTCGAACAGCACCACCGCATAGGGCTTGCGCCGCACGGCTTCTGTCAGCTGTCCGCCATCGTCGTAGCCCACATAGCCAGGAGGAGAGCCGATCAGCTTCGAGACCGTATGAGCTTCCATCAGTTCTGACATATCAACGCGGATCATCGCCTCCTCAGAACCAAAGATGGCATGGGCTAGCGCCTTGGTCAGCTCCGTTTTGCCGACCCCGGTTGGGCCAGAGAAGAACAAGCTAGCGATAGGGCGAGTTGGATTTTGCAGCCCAACTCGATTGCGGCGGACGGCCTTTGCCACTGATTTCACAGCTTCGTCTTGGCCGATGACCCGCTCGTGCAAGCGTTCTTCTAGGTGCAATAGGGAGATAGATTCCGATTCTGTGAGCTTGCTCACGGGCACGCCAATCCAAGATTCGATCACTTGGGCAATGTCTTCAGGAGTAACCTGGGGGCGCACGGCACCGTCAGTCACGGGATCCGTGGAAGATTCCCTCAGTTTTACTTCGATGTCTCGTTCGCGATCGCGCAGTTCAGTGGCTTTGTTAAACTCCTGAGCATCGACTGCTGCATCTTTCTCAGCAGAGATTTTCCGAAGCTGCTGCTTGAGCTCTCGGTCTGATGATGTGATGGCGTGGCGGAACCGCACTCGTGACCCTGCCTCATCAATCAGATCGATAGCTTTGTCAGGCAAAAAGCGATCAGTAATGTAGCGATCGCCCCACTCTGCTGCCACCGTCAGTGCTTCATCCGTAATGGTAAGGCGGTGATGTTGCTCATAGCGCTGCCGCAACCCGCGCAGAATTTCTACCGTAGTTTCGACCGAAGGCTGACCCACCATCACGGGTTGGAAACGTCGCTCTAGCGCCGCATCACGCTCAATGTATTGACGATACTCATCAAGTGTCGTGGCCCCAATGCACTGCAATTCGCCCCGTGCTAGGGCGGGCTTCATTAAGTTGGCAGCATCCATGCCGCCTTCGAGCGACCCTGCACCGACTAGAGTATGAATCTCGTCGATGACTAGGATAATGTTGCCAGACTGCCGCACCTCTTCCATGATTTGCTTAATGCGCTCCTCAAAGTCGCCCCGGAAACGGGTACCCGCCAGCAATGTGCCGACGCTGAGGCTAATCACTTGCTTATCGAGCAGCGTCTCGGGCACATCTTGATTGACGATACGATGCGCCAACCCCTCGGCGATCGCCGTTTTGCCGACACCCGGTTCGCCCACCAGCACAGGATTGTTCTTGGTACGGCGGCCCAAAATCTGGATGATGCGTTCGATTTCAGATGCACGCCCGATGACGGGATCAAGCCGCCCTTGCTGGGCCAGATCGGTCAGGTCAGTGCCGAATTCATCAAGCATCTTAAGCTTGGAGCGATCGCGCGATGGGCGATCGCTCCGCCGACCTGCGGCTACAGGCGTCTCTTCACCAATCGCGCGAATCAAAGCTTTGCGAACTTGATCTAACTCAACATCGAGATTTTCCAATACTCGCACAGCCACACTGTTGTCTTGTTGCACAAGGCTTAGCAACAAATGCTCAGGTGCAATGTAGGGCTGGTCAAGCTGGCGCGACTCTTGAAACGCTTGAGCAAACAGCTGCTTGACTTTTGGGGTAAATGGAATCTCAGGCGGCACAAAGCCAGCCCCACGTCCCACGATAGTTTCGACTTCAGTTCGAGCCTTGTTTAACGTGACGTCTAGATCTTGTAGCACCGTTGCTGCAATGCTGCCCTTCACCTGAAGCAGCCCCAGCAAGATTTGCTCGGTACCGACAAAATTATGACCCATGCGACGCGCCTCGTCTTGGGCAGCCATCACAACGGCGATCGCTTTTTCGGTGAAATACTCAAACATTATGATGATTCCTTGCGAGGTTCCCCTAACCGACCATTCGGCTACTGTGTTGAAGTCTCAGCGGTGTGTCCGCCCGCATTGTGACTTGGCAATTAGTCCGTAACTACTTACGACAACTATGAAGTTTTATTGCTCTGATCTTAATGTACTGACTTGCTGTTGACCCAGTTAGGGAGGATAACCGTAACTTCATGGGTCTCTGCTGGGTATTGGCTGAGTGTTGCAGAACCCCCCCTCACCGCGGCGAGGTTCCCACCCCTACTAGCCCCTTAAAATTCCACCCGGCACCCCGAATACCAAAAGAGTAAGAATTGAGCCTGCATCTAAAATAACGCTACGAGAACAGAACCCAGTCCGCCACACCCTACGGTAGGAAATCGCACGAAGGTTACGAGTAGAGATTCCCTCTTCGTTACATTGACCGACACTCGTTGGCGACACCATGAGGCTGAGACTACTGCTCTGATCCCACAGGCTCTGTAGGGATACAGGTCACTCACAAACTTCAGCCACGTTATCGATTTACCGCTGAATCGCTTGCCCATTGAGCCACCGTAATCCTTCGACTGGCACACCCTATGGACAACCCCTAAACCTGTAGGCCAGTCTGCAAGAAGCTTTTGAAATTAGATCTATCGATTTTTGCGGTGTGACAGTCTCCAGCGCTGTCGCCCCAACACATCCTTTTAAAGGAGAGCCATGTTCCATCCAATCCATTAGCTAGTATCACGCACTTAAAAAACCGCCCGTTTAGCTGATTCCTAGTGCGACAGGCTTTAGCTTGATGAGCCAGCATAACGTTGAAAACCAGAGAGATCCACCCTTTAAGATTCGCACCCGCTCAGGGATTTTTTGCCGCAATGTACCTACCTTAGGATACTCTCTGGAGTCAATGCCCCTTACCCAATCCATGGTGAATCAGGAAGTGGCACTTACCACTCATCCGGGCGATCGCCCTTAGAGATTGTGTGATTCTTGAGGCAAAAGCCCCAAGAAGAGGGCAAGCGCTTTAGACAGCAGAGGATAGATCACTTAAAAAAACGCGCGTTGGCCAACCCAAGGGATAGCTTAACGCGCGTCTCTTATGTTCATTAGTGAATGCTATGAGATGCTCTAGACGACGCAAGCGGGCGATCGCTCCTCTCGCTGCTCACAGCCAAAAGGCTAACCTAAAGGCAGTTATAGCCCTAGCTGGTCGCCTCTGCGGTATTGCAAATAGGCCGCTACGAACAAGCCTGCCAGCGTGATAGGAATCAATCCCAATACAATTCCCGACAAAAGTGGCTCAACCACAGCGTTATCTCCCGTTATTGTCTTTAAAGTAAGGCGTTTAAATCCGTAGAACGCTTAAGCCTATGAAATCGAAGTTAAGCCAATGACCTTGGACCTCGGTAGGTGATGACGTCTGAGGTGGCGGCTCAACTCGGCTACGGCACTCAATGGTAACAATTGTATCAGCATCCTGAGAGCAAGGCGATACCTGACTACAAACCTTGCATCCTGGTTGAGATCTATCCAATACGTTTCAGTACGTCATTTGCGGATGTTACAGACGTTAAATAAATCTGTGATCAGGCTGGGCGCTGCTCAAAGAACTTTAATTTAAGTTATAAATTGAAAAGATTCCGTATTCAAAGTAATCAATTTTGGCTGAGGACTTGCTAGAGAATCAGGTTTTGAGTACGCACTCTCCCGAGGCGCCTGCGGTATCGACAAGGACTGGGGTGTTTGCGGTGCGATCGCTCGTTCTGCAATGTTTGGGAGTTATAGCGGCGATCGCTCTCGTTTTCTCTGGTGTCTATTACATTCAGCATTCTGAGCCCTATATCAAAAGCGTCTTAGCCCTTAAAGGTGACGCTGAGCATGGGCAAGAAATCTTTCAGATGAACTGTGCAAGCTGTCATGGGCTATATGGGGATGGAGTGGTAGGGCCGAGTCTTCACCATGTGTCTGCTCGCAAATCGCGCATTGGTCTGATCCATCAAGTGACAAGTGGCGACACGCCCCCCATGCCGCAGTTTCAGGCTAGCCCACAAGAAATGGCAGATTTGTTGAAATACCTAAAAAGTATGTAGCTCTCCTATCGTGCTACTGCTGCCAGGTTACAGCAGGTTACAGTAGGTCGCGGTTTTGCAAGGTTGCTGCCTCAAGTCGGGAGGCAATGTGCGATCTGAGTAGGGGCAAACGCCTTGCTTGGAGTCTGCTGCTGCGCAGATTACAAGACTATATCTTCAAACTTGTACCCTGCTCCAATCACTGTTCTTACAAATATAGGGCTGGAGGGATCCGGCTCAATTTTTTTGCGCAATCGAGCAATATGAGTATCCACTACCCGCTCATCGCCAAAGAAATCGCTTCCCCAGAGTTTTTCGATCAGCTGGACTCGGTTCCACACTCGCCCCGGATAGCTCATAAAGTTTGCCAGCAAATCAAATTCCAGCGTCGTGAGTTCCAGTAGCTCCATCTGCCCGGGGGATAGGTGACGATGGGCTACGCGCCGATCGATATCTACCGTAAAGTTCTGCGTGTGATAGGTATGCGCCTGTCCGGCCTGTCGCAAGTTGCGCCGTAGCAGTGCTCGCACCCGTGCTACTAGCTCACGTGGGCTAAACGGCTTCACCATATAATCATCCGCACCCGTAGATAGACCAATAATTCGATCTAGTTCTTCACCTTTGGCCGTCAGCATTAGAATGTAGGGGTCTTTAGTTCCAGGCTGTTGCCGAATTCGAGCACATACTTCTAACCCGTCTAGCTGGGGAATCATCAAATCTAAAATCAACAAGTCTGGCTGTTGTGACTGAAATAGATCTAGCGCGGTCTGCCCATCGCGACAGACGCGGCAGGAAAATCCCTCCTTTTCTAGATAAAGCTTAATAAGTTGGGCAATTTCAGCTTCATCTTCAATGATTAAAATATCCATTGATTTCTAAGGGGCGTTTCAGTCATAGTGTTTTCTGAACGTATGCTATCAAAGCTATAAAGAACGGGATATAGTGTGGAGTTTGTGTTTAGAAGCGCTAATTAACCCATTAGATACTAGATTAATTCGCTAAGCTAGCACGTCAGGTAGTTGTACGTTTGCCATGCAGCCCATGGTTAGGTTGTTGTTTATGGCTCTAGCGGGGTCAAGAGGTCGTTCCACATGGATACGTTGGTGTATCAAAATCAATTGGAATTGCTAGGCCATGACCTGCAAAAGGGATTGCATGCTGCCTTTGAGGAGGCGCGGTTGTTGGTGCGGTGTGGGCGCAGACACCAGCAGTTATTGGTCTTGGTGCAGCATCCGGCTAATGTGCCGCTGCCTGAACCGGAGGTGTTTGGAACCTTAGAGGCGCTGCTCTATCGGGCTGAAGCGCTGGGCTATCTCACAGAGTTTAAGGCGGATGATGCGACAGTTCTTCCTGTGCGGCTGTTTTTGCGGTTTACGGGGCACAAACAGCCCTACGCGACGCAGGCGCTTCAGCTAGATGTGCAGCGGGTCACTCCGCCCTTTGATCGCGCTACATCTTCGGCGTGGTCAGCTGCCAGTGGTGCAGATGCGAGTGGCTCATGGGCGAGTGGAGAGTCCCCTCGCGATGAGTCAGACGCAGCTATGCCAACGCCGAGGATAGAGTCAGACAGTGAGGCGATCGCCCCATCCTATTCTCCCTATTCTTTCACAGACGATATCCCGCCTCGCGCTATTCCGTTTACGACCCGCTTGGCAGACTTTGCGACAGAGCCCGAGGTGCAACCGCAAGCGGCGGCAACGGTTCGGCCCCGACGGCGAGGGTTCTCTTCCTCCCTGGCCTCGGCAGGCTTAGCAGCAGCAGTGCTGACGGGTGGGATTGGGGGCTATGCGCTTAGCCGTCCCTGTGTAATTGGGGAGTGTGTCCCGCTGCAGACGGCACAACAGCTTAGTTTTGAAGCTGCCCAAACCATTGATTCGCTGGCGTCAGCGCAAGATGTGGTCAATGCATACGACCACATTATGGAGTCGATCTACTGGCTGAGCACGATTCCAGCTTGGTCGAGCCACTACGATGATGCCCAGGCGTTGATCCAGGTGTATGGAGACAATGCGTCTGTGCTGGAACGAGTAGTGCTGGCTCAGCGCTTTGCTTGGTCTGCAGCAGAGAAGAGCCAAAACCCACCCCATCCCTTGGTGGCATGGCGAGAGATTCAGCAATTGTGGCAAGAGGCGATCGCCCAGCTGCGGCAGGTGCAGACTGACAACCCCGTGTATGACCTAGCGCGCACCAAGCTAGAGGAGTATGAAGCCAATCTAACGATGATCGAGCGCCGTATCCGCATTGAGATTCAGGCGCAAGATCGGGTGAAAGAGGCACGGCAAGTCGCTAAGGTTGCCGAAGCTCAAGACAGCATTGCGATCGCGGTCAACTCCCTACGAGAGGCCACCGCCACCTGGCAAACTGCTGTCAGCTACCTGGCTGATGTGCCGCGCACGACTATGGCCCATGCCGAAGCCCAGCAGCTGTTGGCCCTCTATGGGCCGCAGCTAGAGACGGTTCGTAGACGACTGATGGAAGAAGAGGTAGCGGCTGCCGCCTATGACCGCGCGCTGGCGTTTGCGGCAGAGGCACAGCAGGCCGAGCAGCGCAATCAGTGGTCGCAGGCGATTGGGCAATGGCAACAAGCTCTAGGCCAGGTCGAGTCGGCACCGGCTAATACGTCTCAATTTAGTCAGATGCAGCCGCTGGTGCCTACCTATCGCGCTGCGATAGAGCGGGCACAGTCGCAGCTCGCCAACTCAATGACGATGCAAACGGTGCAGGCCGATTTAGAGTCTATCTGCGGTGGCGCGATGCCGATTTGCACCCACCGCCCAACAGCCCAAGGTGTGGAGGTGCGACTGACAGACGCCTACCGTAATGCATTAGAGCAGGCGACGGCCCAGCAAACTGGAGCTAGTTGGGGCATGGTGGATACCAATTCCCCAACCTATTCCTCGGTGCGGATGGGGCAAATGAACCCTCTGCTGCGGGCGATCGCCGCTGTGGGCAAAACCTCGGGCTTGCCAATTGAGCTGTATAACGCTGACGGCAGCCTATTTGGCGTTTATGATCCAGATGTTGAAGGCTATGTGCCCAGCCTGGCGCAATAGCGGTTGCCCTGCACGCCCAAGAAGGCGTCTGATGCGGTTCAACTCCATCGTGCTGGTTAACAGCAGTGTCTAAAATCTAAGTCAATTCAGCGCTGTCAAACTTGTAGCTACCTAGAGCCATCCACGAGTGAACGTGATTCCCCCCTTAGATTTAACCCAGCAATTTTCTTTAATTCAAGCCGAGGTCAACGAAGCTGTGTCTGCCGTTTTGGCCTCTGGGCAATATGTAAACGGGCCGATTAATCAGCAGTTTGAGCAAGAGTTTGCGGCTTATGTGGGCACACCGGAGTGCGTGGTCTGTAACTCAGGCACCGATGCGCTGTATCTCTCACTGCGCGCTTACGATATCAGCGAAGGAGATGAGGTGATCACCACGCCGTTTAGCTTTATTGCGACTGCTGAAGTGATTAGCATGGTGCGGGCCACGCCTGTCTTTGTAGATATTGACCCAGATACGTTTAACCTTGATGTGGCGCAGATTGAAGCGGCCATTACGCCCCAAACGCGGGCCATTATGCCGGTACATCTGTTTGGGCAGCCGGTGGATATGACTCGTCTGATGGCGATCGCTCAACGGCACAACCTGCTAGTGATTGAAGACTGCGCCCAGGCCACCGGGGCAACTTGGCACGGGGTGCAGGTGGGCAGCATTGGGGATGTGGGGTGCTTTAGCTTCTTTCCAACCAAGAATTTGGGAGCCTGCGGCGACGGTGGAGCGATTACGACCCATGATCCGGCGATCGCCCGCCGAATG
>JBGTOF010000501.1:0-7278 GCA_041742695.1 Elainellales cyanobacterium
GTTACAAACAGTAACATCTACACCGAGCGCACTGCTATGTTTGGCCTGCTCAACAATTCTACCGGCGAAACCCGCACTGACGTTGGAGCTAAGATGTTAAACGCTGTTGCTAGTCAGTCTATTCGCCATCTGTTTACCACCAGCGAAGCCGTTGATGTGGATATTCGCTGCCACCCTTCCAGCAAGCTGCTGCAGGGCAGCATCGACAGTTTCAAGATGCAAGGGCGGAATTTGGTGATCCGCCGCGATTTCCACGTGGCGGAGATGTCGTTTGCGACGGACGCTGTGAGCATCGATCCATCCTCTGTACTATCGGGGCAAATTAAGCTGCGTCAGCCGACTCAGGCGGTAGCCCAAGTTGTTTTGACGGAAGCCGCGATCAATAAGGCATTTACCTCGAGTTTAGTCACTCAACATCTGGTCAACGTCACCAGCGAGGCCGTGACGAATCTTTCCGGAGGGGAGCCGATCGCCTTTCGCGAGGTGCAAGTGCAATTGCTGGCTGAAAACCGAGTACAGATTTGGGCTGTCACCGATTTGCCCAATCGAGACAATGTGCCCGTCAGCATGAGGGCTACGCTATCGGTAGAGCGGCGGCGGCGCATTTTGTTTAGCGACCCTGAGTTCGTTCCAGATGATGTGCCCGACGACATGCAGGGGCTGTCGGAAGTGTTGACTATGGCATTTGCCGAAATTTTGAACGGAATGGTGGACTTTGATCGATTTGACTTAGATGGCGTGCAGATTCGGGTGAATCGGCTAGAAACCCACGGCCAGCAGCTGACGTTTAGTGGCTATGCTCAGGTGGATCATTTTCCCAAGCAGTAGGCTATCGTTGGGTAGTTCTACCTCAGCTTGAGGCTACGCATGGGCATCCAAACCCTGTTTCAATCTGGCGGAATTGTCATGCTGCCCCTCTTGGGGCTGTCGATTTTGGCATTTGCGCTTGTAATGGAGCGGCTTGTCTTTTGGTCAAAGGTGGCGAATCGGCAAGATCGCGTCATTCAGGAGGTGCTGGCGCTGTATCGGCGTAGCGCTCGCGCGGCGTTCCAAAAGCTAGAGCAGCATGCCGATCTGCCAATGGCGCGAATTTTTTTGGCGGCGCTCGAGTTAGAGCAGCCCACGCCGGAGGAGTTTCGGCTGGCACTGGAGAGTGCAGCCCAGGCCGAGCTGCCATTGCTCAAGCGGTTTAGTACCGTATTTGATACGGTGATTAGCGTTGCGCCGCTGCTGGGGCTGCTGGGCACGGTGCTGGGGTTGATTCAGTCGTTTGCGTCGCTGCGACTGGGAGATTTGGGCACCACTCAGACGGCAGGGGTCACGCTGGGTATTAGTGAAGCGTTGATTTCTACGGCGGCAGGGCTGGTGGTGGCGATCGCCACGCTTCTGTTTGCCAACACCTTTCGCGGTCTTTATCAACGGCAGATAGCGCTGATTCAGGAGTATGGCGGACAGGTGGAGCTGCTGTATCGGCGGCGGTTTGAGCGATCGCCCCAACCCCCCAAAGACAAAGCGTTCTATTAATTGCTCGATCGATGTTTCATGCTCTGCTGTTGTCCTCTGTCGTCCTAAGTGCTTGATTTATGCGTCTCCCCAGCGATCCAGAACCCACGCCACAAATTAACATCGTGCCGATGATCGATGTGATCTTTGCGGTGCTGACGTTTTTCATCATGTCGTCGCTATTCCTCACCCGCTCAGAAGGGTTGCCGGTGAACCTGCCAGGGGCCGAGACTGCTGAGCTGCAAACCCAAACGCCGCTGGTGGTGACGCTAGATCCCCAAGGTGGCGTAGCGATTAATCAAGAGGCGATCGCCCCAGAATCCCTACAAATTCGCATTGCAGAACTGGTCGCTGCTGCCGAAGGCGACCAGTTGGTGGTGGTCAATGCCGACCGAGACGTACCCCACGGGCAGGTGGTGGCATTGATGGATCAACTCCGAGAGATTTCTGGGGTTCGGCTGGCGATCGCGACCCAACGGCCTTAGAGCCAAGCGATGGCGTTCTGCAGGCGATCGCCCTTAACCCTTTCCTAACCCTCCTTGAAATCTTCTTGCGGCAGGGTCGGCTCCGATCGGTCTGCGGCAGATAGTACGGCCTCTGGCAAAATCAGCATGGCATCCCCAAAACTATAGAAGCGATACGCTTGGGCGATCGCCTCCTGATACAGGTTCAGCAACCGCTGCCGCCCGATCAGCGCGCTCACCAGCATCAGCAAGCTCGACTTGGGCAAATGAAAGTTAGTGATTAGCCCATCCACCACACGCCAGCGATAGCCAGGATAGATGAACAAATTGGTTTTTCCACAGTAGGGTTGGAGCGCACCGTCTTGGGCTGCCCCCTCCAGCGCTCGGACAGCCGTTGTTCCCACTGCAATCACCCGCCCACCTTGCGCTTTGGTTGCCTCAATTTGCGCGACCACCTCAGCAGGCACCTCTAGCCATTCGCCATGCATGTGGTGGGCGGTAATGTCGTCTACTTCCACCGGGCGAAAGGTGCCTACACCCACATGCAGCGTCACGCAGGTGTGGTTGATGTCGGCATCCGCTAACTGCTGCAAGAGTTCGGGGGTGAAGTGTAGCCCTGCAGTGGGTGCAGCGGCAGAGCCTGGGCGATCGCCATACACCGTTTGGTATTGCTCAGCTGCGGCCTGAGAGTCAGTGATATAGGGTGGCAGCGGCACATGACCAATGGTCTCTATCACCGAGAGCAGAGACTGATCAGTGGGTAGATCAAACTGGATTAACCGCCCCGAGGTTTCAACATCGGCGGCCAGCACGGTGGCGGTAAGGTCAGGCAGAGGCGTCGTCTCTTGGGCCAGCACAGCAGGGTCTCGAAAAAACTCGATCCGGGCACCAGGCTTAAGCCGTCGCCCCGGACGCACCAGAGCCAGCCAGCAATCGCGCTCGCGCTCTTCGAGTAGCAACACCTCTACCTTAGCCCCGCCCACCTTGCGCCCAAATAAACGCGCCGGAATCACCCGCGTATTGTTGAGTACGAGCAAGTCACCCGGGCGCAGCAGGGCAGGTAGGGCATGAAATCGACAATGCTCATGCTGAATTAAATCTTTGACCACCAGCAAGCGTGAACTGTCGCGAGGCACAGCCGGATTTTGGGCGATGCGTTCGGGCGGCAGGTGGTAATCGTAGCCAGTAAGGGTTAGATCTGCCTCAGAGGGGGCGATCGCCCCTACCCTGGCTGGAGCACTCAAGCCCCAGTCAACTTCAGTCTCAAACTCTGTCATACATCAACTTACAACGAACAGTGCGACCACAAAATAGAGACTTGTCGATGAGCGTTTAGCATCCACTCGCCTCATCTCCATCGTCTCAAGTAACGAGCCCAAGCGGTAGGGGTTTTATGATCTGCACAAAGCAAAATCACAAAAGACGTGTTGGGACATAGCTGTTTTGCAGCCCATAGCCTCTACAGCGCTAGACTTTCGGGCTAGGTGTCCGACATCCAGACTCCTATCATCAAAAGGCTACTAAGTACCCAGGTCTTGTTGTCATCGGCCACATCCTGGGCGATCCCCTTTAAAAAGGGAGACTTTGAGTCCAGTTCCCACCTTTCTAAGGGGGGCTAAGGGGGGATCAATCCCCGGGAAGGTCTACTTTGAGGGCTTATATATACTTAGTAGCATCAAAAGGAGATAGGGCATGCCAACACCCCCATCCATAGGGTTATAGAGAAGCCGAACGCAGAATCCTCCCTCAATCCCTATTTTCTTAACAAGTTGGGTGAACCTCCCCCCCTACATTGGGGAGATCTCCCGTATCCCCTATCATCCCACTCGTTAACAATAGAGAAGTACGCATCACGCATGAGCCGGGAATTTTTCACCATGGACTATGTCTACTACCTAGCCAATGCCAGCTTGACTTTGCGAATTGTCGAGTTTTTGCATCAGTCCTCTCGGCTCTCTGTCAAATCTCTCACAGTGATTCACCAAATTGATGGTTGGGTTGTGAAAGTGAAGCTGAATGACGTACCCACCCTTCATCAAGATGCCGACTTCCGCGCTTTTTTGAATGAGCTAGGGATTCCCTATGAGCCCGATATTCGCGTTCGCATGGCCCTGTGGGGGTTAGAGACAGGACAATCGCCCGTCAGCGTGATGCGACGCTATCAGGTGGCTGTGGTGTCTCATGGCCATCCAGATTTCGAAGAAATTGAGGAATTTCGTAAGCAGTTTGTGTCTGGGCTGGGCTATTGCCCTGAAACGTTGGCATAGAGCGCCCAGCAATCCAAAAAACTAGAGACAGTTAAAAATAGGGTGGGTCGCAGTGCGACCCACCCTATTTTGGTTGAGCAAAGCGGCATGAATACACACCTACTATGAACGCGGCAAGTAGAGTCGTGGGTACCCATACGAGGAATTTTGGGGGGCGATCGCTCCACCGATATGCGGTAAACTACCCGGTTCTTACCCCAACCCTCGATCGGTTTTCCGACCTGTAGAGCAGCGGCGCAGGCCTATCAGCATGGCACTAACCAAGAGGAAACAGATTCCTCAAACTTGTAAGAGTGAATCACCATGACCTATGCCACCATCGCTATAGTTCAAGCCTCAGCCTGCCCAACAATCGATTAATCTGAAGCGGGTCTTGTTGCGCTGGAAGGCTTATCAGCGGCAGCAACGCCGTTCGATGTAGCGTGACGGATCAGACGTATTGAACCTAAGGGCTCCATCTCTTACTGTAGACTGCGTATGCAACGGGCGATCGCCCAAGCGCTAGTGCTGGGGAGGCCGAGGGACTGAGTCGGTGAGCAAGTCTTGCACAAGGGCGGCAATGGCAGCGGCAGCGCCGGACTTGCCCCGAATCTGACGCATTTGCTGACGCATATCGACTAGGGCCATAGGGTGGCTCAGCAGATCGAGTACAGTCTGGGCGATCGCCTCCGGCTCCAAATGTCCCACCAGTTCCGGCACAATCTCGCGCCCTGCCCAGATATTGGGCCACGCCAGCAGTCGCTTCTTCCGCAAAAACCAAGCATTTACCAGCCGGGCAAATAGCGCCCCCATCCCCGGCAATCGCACCAACAGCCCCGGAATCCCGTCCCAAGCGCGCATGGCGTCTAGCTGCTGGGTGGGCAGCAGCACCAGCATAGGCACTCCCAGCGCCGCTAATTCCGCCGTATTCGCCCCCACTGTCGTTAGGCACAGCGCACAGTCACGCAAGCGGTCATAGGCAGGAGCCTCAGTACACAGCTCAACCTGAAAGCCATCGTCTGCCCGCAGCCAGTGCCGCCCGCCCTCCTGCGCTAGCACAGCCCCAGGGCTGCCAAAAAATTGTGATATGGGATTGTGCTGGGGATCGGCGTAGCGTGCCAGGGTCAATAAATCCAGCGTGGGAGCCACGGGCAGCATGAACTCGAGCCTGGGGTTGAGCCGATGCAGATGTTGAACGGTTGCCAGCATCAGCGGCATCCCCTGGGCTAGCTTGGCAGGTTTAGACCCCGGAAGAAACCCGATTAGCGGGGAGGTGTCGGGGCGAGGCGCGGTCGCATCTGACGACGCTGTCCCCACCTCACACATTAAGTCCCCCACCACGGTAAATTTGTGGGCAAATTGGGGACGCACCTGCTGCATGACCGCAGGCTGCATCACGGCGAACCGATCAACCCAACGATGCCATCGGGCGTCCCACTCGGCATAAATTAGCGTGGCGTAGCCGAGGCGCTTGCCGATAATCACCGGAAAAATTTGATCCCCTCCGAGAAACACGATCACACCGCGATCGCACCAGTCCCACGGCTCTGCCGTCTTGCCCCATAGCAAAAAGGGGAAAAAGTGCTGCGCCCCTTGGATGCGATCAATCTCGGGATAGGCCCGCGCGACCTCGACCTCGTGCCCGCTGGCATTGGGGCAGGGAGACAGCACGAGTGAAATTCGCACTTGGGTGCGATCGCCCCCCAACTGCTGCCGCAGCGCCTGCACCACAGGCCGCACCCAGGTTGTTACCTCGCCAGGGCCATTGGACAAAATCAAAATATCCACAGCGCCCTGCCCCAGCGGCAGCATAGCCCGAGCATCGAAATCAGAGGTTGGGATCACGAGTTAAAGATAAACGTACAGAATACCGTAGACTAATTCAATTCTCTGCCAGGAAAACCACACTAGTATAGCGATTGTCTTCGTCCTCCCGTTTTCCAGTAGTCCTAGACAGGTCAGGAGTTTGAGACCACTCTCCGTTTTCCGAACCGATCGCAATCAACAATCCAGGGCACAAAGTTACCGATAGAGATGCCAACGTTGTGGCTGTTAAGGCTTCGTCTTAGCTGTAACTCTGATGTGGATGCCTGATTCGTAGAATTTGCGTCAGCATTCTGGAGAAGAAGGCTTGCTCTAAGCAGGTTTTATTCCGATAGCCCTTGTTGATCTAATTGCCCAGAGTGAGCCCTTCTTAGTCCGCCTATGTTTTCTCAATCTCGTCCATTCCCGATCCCCCTGCCGTGGAAACTGGCGATCGCCCTACTCATTGCCGTGGGAGTCGCGTTTCGGTTCATCAATCTAGACGGCAAAGTGTTTTGGCATGATGAGGTCTACACTGTGATCCGGGCGACCGGCTACAACCGCCAAGAGATTGATGCCGCGCTATTTCAAAATCAGCTAGTATCCGCAGCAGAGCTACAGCAGTTTCAGACGTTCAAACCCGGTGGAACAGCAGCGGATACAGTGGCGTCTCTGCGCCTCGAGAACCCCCACCATCCCCCGCTCTATTCCCTGCTGACCCGCGGGTGGATGCAGAAGTTTGGCACCTCTATTACCAGTGCGCGATCGCTCGCCGCCGTGCTGAGCCTGTTGGCACTGCCTGCCATGTATGGGCTGGCAATGGCGCTGTTTGAGTCGCCACTGGCGGCTTTGTGGGCTACAGCGCTGCTGGCTCTGTCCCCCTTTGATGTGCTGTTTGCCCAAACGGCTCGGCAATATAGCCTGCTGACCGGGCTGACGATTCTCAGCGGGTGGATGCTATTGCGGGCGCTGAAGCGAATGGACTGGCCCAGTTGGCTAGTCTATGGCCTAGTCAATGCCGTGGGGCTCTATACCCAGCCGTTTCATCTGCTGGCAATGGTGCCCCAGGGGCTTTATGCCTTGCTGCGGCAATTTTACATTCCACCGGCACAGGTGCGGATGGGCCGAGCCAAGCAACCGCTCGTGCGACCGCTGCCGGGGTTTGTGGGGGCGATCGCCCTTACCTTGCTCATTTTTCTGCCCTGGGCTTGGGTGCTGGTCAATAATTTAGATCGGGTTGCCTCAGCTACGACTTGGACACG
>JBGTOF010000042.1:0-17484 GCA_041742695.1 Elainellales cyanobacterium
TTATGAATAAAGGATTTTTGCCGAGACAGCAGATTTGAGATTTTTCAGGAGATTGAACGAAGGCAGTGGGTTTCAGCCGCTATTTTGACCGTCTGGGCTGTCCATCATGAGACTCAAAAAAGTTTTCTGCACCACTAAGGAGGGCTTGGTGAAGTTCTGGCTGAGACGTGTGTCAGTTAACAGACAGCAGAGACAAATAAAAGACACCCCTAGCGCTGATCAAGGCATTGATTCAAAGTGATTATGCAGCTGTTTTAAACGCGCTAAGTAGCTGCTTTTATGGACGTAAAGCGGGGGTATATGACGGACAACATCAGTTGACAAAAGGCGTCAAAAATCAGAGCTAAGCAGAAGCCAGGAAATCCATAAATCAACTAGCATCTTTCTGCCTGTATTGGAGATTACATAATTTGTATTTCTCTATCTAAATCCCTGAAATTGATAACAATACAAAAATTTACCTTGAATCTCGATATAACGCAAGGCCTGGCAGTTAGAGGGTTTTGGATTTCTGGTGATAAAACAAAAAAAGTTGTTGAAAGAAATCACTAACCTATTGGTGCGTTCTTGACGCAGGGGCAATTGGTGACTTGAATGAGTTTTTTGGGACGTAGTCATATCAATAATAGTCAAGCTATTAGGAAATTCTAATCCAAAAAAATGCCTTGTTTTTTGAAATTTAAATGATAGCTTAACCCTAATTTATTCTAACCTTAATGAATTGATCGAAATCGCTTAACGCTGATGCCGGTAGAGTAGGTTTGATTGGCTGTAGCTAATATATTCACTCCCATTTGGTATCAAAGGAATTTGCTGCAATGATGTTCTCTGCGCGTGTAACACGTCGAGTTGTTCTTGCGTCTGCGGTTGCCGCAGCCCTAGCGCTTAGCCCTCTAGTTGGGGCGATCGCCCAAGTCTCAGAAATTAATGGTGCTGGTGCGACGTTTCCTGTGCCGCTATATGAGCGATACTTCTCTGAATATCGCAACGGCACAGGGGTTACGGTGAACTATCAGGGTGTAGGAAGCGGTGCTGGTATCCGCCAAATAATTGCCGGCACGGTAAATTTCGGTGGCAGTGATGCTGCCATGACTGATGCCCAAATTCGCGATGTGGGCGATCGCGGTGTGATTCTAGTGCCAACGGCAGGCGGTGCGGTCGCTGTGGTATACAACCTGCCGGGGGTTAGTGATCTACGCCTTTCCCGCGAAGCGTTGACGGGTATTTTTTCAGGGCAAATTACCCGCTGGAATGATTCTCGTATTGCTGCGGCAAACCCCGGCGCTACCCTGCCCGATCAACCTATCCGCCCGGTGGTTCGAGCTGACGGAAGTGGAACAACATTCATCTTTACTAACCACCTGAGCTCTATCGACCCCTATTTCCGGGGTCGGGTTGGAGTGGGTACAGCCCCTAGCTGGCGCATCAGCGAAATTCGCGGTCGCGGTAACCCGGGGGTTGCGGCTCAGGTGCAGCGGACTCGCGGCGGAGTTGGCTATGTGGAGCTCGCGTATGCTGAGCAAAACAATATTCCGTTTGCTGCCGTTGAGAACCGCACTGGTGAATATGTGACACCATCCCTACAGTCCACTGAGCAAGCCTTAGCCGCCCTAGACTTTCCTGATAATTTCCGCGTGTTTGTGGACGATCCGGCGGCGGGTTACCCCATTGCTGGCTTGACCTGGATTATGGTCTATCGGCAGTATGAATCGGCTGCTATGGCGGATGCAATCAAGCAGATGGTGCGCTGGGTGCTCACCGATGGGCAAAATATCAATAATTCCCTGTCATATACTCGAATTCCTGAACCTGTTGTACAGCGGGTGTTAGCCACTGTTGACAGCCAGGTGACGGGACCCTAGTTGATGATGCGGCTCGTGTGCTCTAGGCACGTCTAGTCTCTGTTGGGCGATGTTGTGCAACAGCATCGCCCAACTTATTACAGGCGCAATTCTAGAGTGGACGAGGATTGCAATCGTCACATTGGTTAAGGCTATTAATGTTGTAGGCTTGCTCAACGCAGGCATGGGTTTCCTCCTTAGTCCCCCAAATCCTAAAGGGCGCATAGCCGTCAAAGGTTGAGCCAGCGCTCTACTAGAACTCTAAGAGATGATATATGTTCCCACCTTCTAAGCCGTTGCCTTCAGCCAATGGTCCTGCCGGTTCTTCTTACCCTGAATCAGGGTTGAGTGAGGCTGAGGGCGATCGCCTAGATTTGGTCGGTCGCCCCAGCAGAGCTCAGGTATTGGATCGTGCCTTTACTTGGGTTGTGCAACTTGTTGCACTGTCGGTTGTGGGTGTACTGATGTGGATGGGCTGGGAAATCTTAACGGCTGCATTACCGGCGCTGGCGGCCTTTGGGTTACCATTTCTCTGGAGCCAAGAGTGGGATATTGGCCTGTTAGAGTTTGGGGCACTCCCCTATATCTATGGCACCATCGTGACATCGGGAATGGCGCTTCTGCTGGCGGTTCCCATTGGGCTAGCGGTGGCTGTGCTCACCTGCGAATCTATCTTGCCGCTGTGGGTGCGATCGCCCCTCGCATTTTTGGTCGAGCTCATCGCAGCAATCCCAAGTGTCATTATTGGACTGTGGGGCATTTTTATTTTAATTCCCATTCTCGACCCACTACAGCTATGGCTGCATGATGCACTGAACTGGGTGCCTTTGTTTAGCACTCCCCCTTATGGCCCCGGCATGTTTGCGGCTGGAATCGTTCTGACGATTATGATTTTGCCTACGATGGCGGCTATTAGCCGAGATGTGCTGCTAGCATTGCCTGGAGATCTTCGCAGTGCCTCGCGGGCTCTGGGCGCAACCCGATGGGAAACGCTATGGACTATCACGCTCCCAACTGGCTCTGCGGGTATTTTAGGCGCGATTACCCTAGCACTGGGGCGTGCCCTAGGGGAAACCATGGCTGTAACAATGGTCATTGGCAATGTGCCTGTTATCAGTGCATCACTGCTTGAGCTTGGCTATACCATTCCTGCTGTGCTCGCTAATGAGTTTGCTGAAGCCTACGATGAATTGCATGTGGCCGCTTTAATGTATCTAGCGCTAATTTTATTTATGATTACGCTGCTCATTAATGGGGTGGCTGCGCTGATTGTTAAACAGTTGGGGCAGGCGCATTTTAAGGAGTTTGTAGCACGTTAATCATCACTGCCAAACGAAGCGTGTGGCAAGATCCTGATGCTCCCCTCTCAACGGCGCACAACACTTTTTAGACCGACTTCTGACGTCCACAAAGCAAGTGATGCAAGGCAGTCATGACTACGCACTTTCCTGGTTCAATGGAGCCCGCACTTGATTTGCATAGCCGGTTGCCTTGGCGGCGACGGGGGTTTTCCTATGGCATGACGGCGATCGCCTTTTTACTAGCCGGGTTAGCCATATTGCCGCTGTTTGCGGTTTTGTTCTCGATTGTGCGACAAGGGCTCCCCAACTTTAACCTCGAAGTGTTGACCTCGCTGCCTGCCCCAGTTGGTGTCGAAAACACACCCAATGGCTTTGCCAATGCTTTGGTCGGCACGTTGGTCTTGGTCGGCTTGGCCGCGCTGATGAGCATTCCAGTGGGAATCCTCACTGCTATTTTTCTAGCAGAGTTTGAGCAAACCTCTCAGATGGCTCAAGCCATCCGCTTCGTGACGACGATTTTGAGTGGGGTTCCTTCGATTGTCGTGGGAGTGTTTGCCTATGCCGTCATCGTGCTGACGACTCAACAGTTTTCTGTGATAGCGGGCAGTTTTGCCTTAGCGATACTGATGCTACCTATGATAATTATTGCTACAGAAGCAGCCCTGGGGTTGGTGGCTCAAGAACAGCGGTTAGCCTCGGCTGCTTTAGGAGGGACACGGTTGCAAACCACTGGACGAGTTGTGCTTCGCCGTGCTGCACCAGGCATTTTGACTGGGCTGCTGCTGGCGATCGCCCGTGCCGCCGGGGAGACCGCACCGCTGATCTTCACAGCTCTTTTTAGCGGAAACTGGCTTCGGGGTTTGAGCAGTCCCTCGGCCTCCATGTCTGTGCTGATCTATAACTACGCTTTTTCTCCTTATCCTGAGCAAAATGCCATGGCTTGGACAGCCGCCCTAGTTCTGGTGAGTCTAGTCCTATTGCTCAACGTTCTATCGCGCATAATCCTTCGTACTTCAGTAAGCCGATGACACAGTTTGATGCTTCGCTTTCCAATATTGAGGGGTCGGCTTCGACAACAACGGTCGGCTCCATAACTCAGCCTGCAATTCAGGTTGAGCAAATGGGGTTCTACTATGGAAAACAAAAAGTACTAGAAGGGGTAACTCTGTCTATACCCTCTCAGCAGGTGACAGCAATCATTGGCCCCTCAGGCTGTGGTAAGTCCACCTTTCTAAAGGCGCTCAATCGCATCAGCGAGTTGGAGTCTGACGTCACAGTTGAGGGCAAGATCACCCTATTTGGGCAAGATATTTACCATCCTCAGGTCAATGTCAACCGCTTGCGGCACCATATGGGGATGGTATTTCAGCGTCCTAATCCCTTTGCGCTTAGCATCTATGACAATGTGGCCTATGGGGTGCGGCTCTTAGGACGGCGATCGCCCGCAGTGCTCGATAGTATTGTGGAGTCAGCCTTGCAGGGCGCTGCCCTGTGGGACGAAGTAAAAGATGGTTTAGCAAAATCAGCATTGGGTTTGTCAGGTGGGCAGCAGCAGCGATTGTGTATTGCCCGAGCACTCGCCATTCAGCCCCGAGTTCTGTTGATGGACGAGCCATGCTCTGCCCTAGACCCCATTGCCACGATGAAAGTAGAAGAGTTGATTGCTGGGTTGCGCCAGCAGTTGACGATCGTAATTGTGACCCACAACATGCAGCAGGCGAGTCGTGTGTCAGATTACACAGCTTTTTTCAACACTGATGAAAGTCGAATTGGGCAATTAGTAGAGTTTGGAACAACAAAAGCCATCTTTGCCACCCCAACCGACCCACGCACGCAAGATTATGTTGATGGCAGGTTCGGCTAAACCCGTAGAGGTTCCAACTCCTGAATAAAACCCCTGTTGATGTACGCTGCTCTAATGCTTTTGCTTGACCAATACCCTGCTGTTTTGTCCACGAAAACTGCTCAAACAACATGTCTGCATCAAGCGAATCAAGAAGTTGGCGGATGACAGGACACTCTATATTGCAACCGATATATTGCAACCGATAAGCCGATTAGGACAATAATAAACACTCAAACCAGTGCATCAAGCGCTAGAAGACGTGCTGCGGCCTGAATTTGTGTCAGTCGCTAAGCATGACTGAATAAACGAAAATGGCGCACTAATTCTCTTTTGTAAGATCATCAGCACGCCATTTACGGCTTATTACACAAGATGGGTGATGGATTCCACTAAGCGCCTGCATCAAAAGATGGCAGATGCTATGTGCCAACCACTCTATTGAGTCCTAAGTCATGCCTACGGCATGGGGTGGAACAGCAAATCGGGGAAGACCAAATTGAACCCGATGAGGAGGGCAGCGGTAATTGACAACCAGGCGGTTGCTAAAACCGGAGCAGTCGAGAGATATTTCAGAAAATATTGCATGGGCTAAACTTCCTACACAGATGTCAGTAGTGCAATCGGGTGAATTCGAAGAGAAACGGCATCGCTCCCTTGCCAAGCGCAGGCTGCCAAGGGAGCCCTCAGGGGAGAGTCACGCTAGCGTGGCGATACAGTGATGTCGGCGTCATTGGCCGTGAGTTCACCAGAGGCCAACTCTTTTAGTGCTGCCAACGGCCACAGGAAACCCGACAGCATGAACTTGATGGCACGGGGCACATCAATAATGACTTCGGCTGTTTCTGGTGACTTATCAGAGCGCACATCGATGATGTAGGCGCGACCGACCCAGCCAATCCAGCCGGCAATATACAAAAACAGGATGCTAGGAATGATGAACTCACCCAGGTGAGCCCAGCTGCCATCCACAATGAGATGGGGGAGCCCATCGGCCCCGCACAGCACAGACGAGTAATTCTCGAAACGAGCCTTTGCCATATCGGTCGTGGCTTTGGCTGCCCGAGCCTGGAAGGCAGGGTTATCGGCACAGGTCGTGAGATTGTAGGCCAATGCTGGTGCGGCTAGACCGAGCCACAACAGGGGGATTGACACTAGAGCAAACAATTTACGCATTGGAATTGTTTCCCATTATTACGAAAAGCAAAGATTTCTGATGAGATGATTAAGTTGTCTGTACGAAATCATTCATACATTTAGAGCAATAATACCCCTCTGGTGAAGTGCCGTAAAGTTAAGCTTTTAGAAGCGTTTGCCGTCAGATTGAGGGGCGATCGCCCGGTTTCTTTTCACCCTGGTTAGTCTATTTTTTGGGCGGCAGTGCATGAGTTGCGGCTTTGCGTAATTTCTTGAAGACTTTACTCTAAAAGGGTTTGAAGCGTTGAATGGTCTGCAGATGCTAATCCAACCTATTGAGAGAGTGAATGTCATCTCGATGACTATTTCTTCTGAATTGCTAGAGTTTAATTGGGCAGAAAACTCGAAATGGTATGTACTTTTATTAAGATTGTGGGTGGGTCGCGCTGCTATTGATGATGGGCGGCATTGGATTGCGACATGACGAGTTGTCGCTCCTAATCAAATCTCGATACATCTTGCTCTGTAGGATCTCCGCTATGGCTACCGTATTGGCAATTGAAACACGCTGCGATGAAACAGCGGCAGCGGTGGTGCGCGATCGCACCATTCTTAGCTCTGTGGTGGCGTCGCAGATTGCAGTGCATCAGCCCTATGGCGGTGTCGTGCCCGAAGTGGCCTCGCGGCAGCATTTAGAGACGGTGAACGGGGCGATCGCTCAAGCGATGATGACCGCGCATCTCACCTGGGCCGACATCGACGGCATTGCGGCGACCTGTGCGCCAGGGTTGGTGGGGGCGCTGCTGGTGGGGCTAACGGCGGCCAAAACCCTGGCAATGCTGCATCAAAAGCCGTTTTTGGGCATTCATCATCTCGAAGGGCATATCTATGCCTCATACCTCTGCGATGCAGAACTGCAGCCGCCCTTTCTGTGCCTGTTAGTCTCGGGCGGGCATACTAGTCTGATCTATGTAAAAGACTGCGGCCACTACGAAACGCTTGGCCAAACCCGAGATGATGCGGCGGGAGAAGCCTTCGATAAGGTGGCGCGGCTGTTGGAGTTGGGGTACCCCGGTGGGCCCATCATCGATCAATTGGCACAGCAGGGCAATCCCCGCGCGTTTCCGCTGCCTGAGGGGCAGATTTCCCTGCCAGGGGGCGGATTCCATCCCTATGACTCTAGCTTTAGCGGTTTGAAAACGGCGGTGCTCAGGCTAACGCAATCGCTCAAGCAATCGGATGGTGAGATGCCTGTGGCCGACGTGGCGGCGAGCTTTCAGGCGTCGGTGGCGCGATCGCTCACCAAGCGGGCGATCGCCTGCGCTCGCGATTATGGGCTCACGACGCTCGTGGTGGGGGGCGGTGTTGCGGCAAATAGTGGCTTGAGACAGCACCTCACCCAGGCCAGTGCCGAACAGGGCTTGCGGGTCCTGTTTCCCCCTTTAACGCTTTGTACGGACAACGCTGCTATGATTGCCGCCGCCGCTGCCGAGCATCTCCAGCGGGGCCACCGCTCACCCCTGACCCTCGGGGCACAGTCGCGGATGCCGCTGAGTCAAGTCATGCAGCTGTATCAGGTCAATGTGGCAGATCCGAAGGGTGCAGCCATCCTGCAATTATAAAAATGTCGTCAAAAAAATATCATCACATCCACGAGGCAAGGAGATGAACTCGTTTGTGGAGAACATGAAAGTCTACGCTGTGTGTGTGGGCATGGTGTGTTGCCCTACCCATTGCACAATCTGACGGGCGACCGCCTCCGGCTGTTCTAGCATTGCCATGTGTCCACAGTTGGCGATTTCCGCTACGTTTTCGCCTCGGCAGGCAAAGGAGTGGTGAAAACTGGCGAGATGGCGCACATACTGGGGTTCCATAACGGTGTCGCGATCGCCCGCCAAAAAATAGACCGGCTGCTGCAGCCGCGACACAACCTGCGGTAACCGATGCACCTGGTCTGCCGTCGTGGAGTCGAGCAGCGCTCGCCGTGCTGCCTCGGGTTCGGCCCGTGTCCAATCCAGCACTCGCTGCCGCCCCCAAGCTCGGGGCACAGGGCGAGCTACATTCATGCAGGCCATCATCACATCCATGAAGGGCAGATGGCACAGCCACCAAGGGCGGAGCTTCACCAGCTGCTGCCCCGCCATGCGAAAACGCTCAAATTCTTCTTTGAGGTAAATGCCACCCCCCGCATTCACGCAGATCGCCCCCCGCACGGCATGAGGCATTAAATCTGCTGCCCAGAGGGCAATGCTACCGCCGAGGGAGTGCCCTACTAACCATACATCGGTCAGCCCTAGGGTTGTGATCAGCTGCGTTAGGTCGTTTGCATAGTCGGCTGGGGTATAGCCGAACGGCAGCGCACTGGCGAGGGGAGGGGGTGCCGTCGTCAGCGAGGATATGCCGCCAGTGCCTGTGGCGACGAAGTTGGCCTGGGGTAGAGAGTGAGACTGTGAGCGATCGCCCGCATTGTCGGCGGGTGAGTGAGACCGCGTGCCAGTAGACTCACCAAACCCCCGCAAATCATAAGAGAGGCAGCAATATTGAGACTGAAGCTGCTGAATGACGGGTCGCCAGTAGGCGCGACTCAGCAGCCAGCCGTGAATAAACACCACAACGGGTGCCGAGGAGGCCGGACTGGTTAGCTCGTAGGCGTGGGGAATTCCCGAAACATTAACAGTTGTAGCCATGATTTCATCATATCCTGAATCCCTAGTTGAAATGCCCCAACCTTGCTGTGGGGGATGCTTAGGGCGGTTGGCGATCGCCCCAAACGCGGTGAATCCGCGCTGCACCCGCATCCCTGTAATTGCGGCTAATCGCCCAGAGATGAGCAGTCTGCAGGGGCTGAACGTGGGTTGGAAGAGTCGCTGTGTTAAATCACCATCCAAGCCCAATCTGCCTAGATCCGCCAGTTCGTTCCAACTTTTGCCATACTGAAGAGTGGTTCACCCCAGGTTATGAAATCTCTATGCATATTATTGACGTGGCATTGAAAGAAACGCCGTCACTGCTGTCGGTTCAGCGGAAAGAGGCCTCAGATGCGGAGGCGCTCTACAACACTCTCATCAGCGCATTGCAATCGGGCAGCCCCACCACGATGGAGCTGACTTGCGAAAAAGAAGTGGGCAAAAAGGTGTGTGTATTGGTGAGTACGATCGCTGCTGTTCAGCTGTCAGAGAAAACTGGGGTCGGTGGATCATCGGGTCGTCCCCCTGGCTTCTTTGCGCTGACGCAAGGCTAGGGTAGACACGCAATGACAGAGGCGGCGATCGCCCTTAGCGATGTGTCTTTTAGCTGGTCACCCGAGGTGCCGGTGCTGCGCTCATGCAGCCTTGAGGTGCCTCGGGGAGAGTTTTGGATGCTGTTGGGCACTAACGGCAGCGGCAAATCTACCCTGCTGAAGCTGCTCAACGGCCTGCTCGTGCCCGACGCAGGCACCATTTGCGTTGTTCAGCCCATGGGGTTTGTGTTTCAGAACCCTGATCATCAGTTGGTGATGCCGACGGTGGGGGCAGACGTGGCGTTTGGGCTGGGCAGCGATCGGCTGTCAACTGCCGTGGTGCAGCAGCGGGTCGATGAAGCGCTGGCGGCCGTCAATCTGGGGCATATGAAGCGACGCCCAATCTATGCGCTCAGCGGTGGGCAAAAGCAGCGGGTTGCTATTGCTGGGGCGATCGCCCGTCATTGTGATGTCGTCTTGCTCGATGAGCCGACCGCGCTGCTCGACCCCGACAGCCAGCTTGACTTAGTGGCGCAGGTGCAGCAACTAGTTAAAGCGCGGGGCATGACCGCGTTGTGGGTGACCCATCGGCTTGCAGAATTGGACTATTGCGACGGGGCGCTGTTGCTAGAAGGCGGACGGGTGGTTGATCGGGGCCATCCCGAACGGCTTAAGCAACGGCTAATGCGACCGTAGGGGCTTCCCAAGTGGGGGTTTTCCCAATATTTACAGTTCTCAATAAAACCCGCATCATAGAGGTAGGTTGGGTTCACCTTATTTGACAACCACCGCTATGGCGCGCAGCGTTTCTCAGGCACTCTTGTTGGTCGATGGCTACAACGTTATCGGCGCTTGGCCTGACCTGAAGCAGCTGTGCGATCGCCACAGCATGGCAGAAGCGCGGCGATCGCTCACCGAGAGCCTGATTAGTTTTAGCGCGGCCAAAGATTACGAAACCCAGGTTGTGTTTGACGCGCACTATCAAGACATACCGGGCAATTGCGAAGCCGTCACCTCCTACTTCTCGATCTACTACACCGATTATCGTCAAAGCGCCGATACCTACATCGAGGCGTTTTGCGCGCACTATCGTCAGGATGCCCGCCGACACCGCCAGCCGCTGATTGTGGCGACATCCGACCGGACGCATCAGCATACGGTACAGGGATATGGTGCAAACTGGATCTCGGCGTATCGCTTGCGAACTGAGGTAGAACTGGCGTCGCAGCAGGTGCGGCAGCGGCAATCGTCGAAGCGGCGATCGCCTAAGCGGTTGTTGGGGCGATCGCTCGACCCTGCCGCCCAGCAGCGGTTGGCAGATTTGCAACGCGGGCTTGAGCAGCAGTAGTGGGGTTGTCCAGTCGCCGTTCACAGGATGAATCAGCTCCCTGGAGTCACATCCTACGCTAGCTTGCCTATGGTGAGGGCAGAACGGGTTTGTGCAGGTGCTGACCTAACGTTGACGTAAGATTTTTTGACGTGAGCCTTGCCAAATGGGATCATTTCTAGCTAGTATGAGATTCGGCAATCCTCCGTAGCTCAGTGGTAGAGCGGTCGGCTGTTAACCGATTGGTCGCTGGTTCGAATCCAGCCGGGGGAGTTTAATTAAGTAAGATCTTCCAGAAAGATCTTCAGGATTTCTTCAAACTCTAGACTGGAGCAGTTTGCTTCGGGATATACCGTTGGAACTAGACGCTGAAACTCGCGAATGGCGATCGCACTGGACGCTTGATCCAACTGTAACGTTTCTCAATCACGGCTCCTTTGGAGCAGCGCCTATTCCCGTGTTGCAGCAGCAGCAAGTGTTTCGTCAGCAGCTTGAAGCAGATCCCGTTCAGTTTTTTGGAGACGCGCTGGAACCGTTGCTGGATCGGGCTCGGGCAGAGTTGGCCGCGTTTGTGGGCGCGAATCCTGAGCAGCTAGCATTTGTGCCCAATGCCACCACGGGCGTTAATACGGTGCTGCGATCGCTCCCCCTTCAGCCGGGGGACGAGATTTTAGTCACAAATCATGAATACAATGCCTGCCGCAATGCCGTGGATGCTGTGGCTCAGCACACCGGCGCGACGGTCGTCGTGGCCACGGTGCCCTTTCCCTTACGTGTGGACGAGGCGACAGCCACCGAGCAGATTGTGGCAGCGGTGATGGCACACGTGACATCCCGAACTCGCATATTTCTGATCGACCATATCACTAGCCAAACGGCATTGATTATGCCGATCTGCGCCTTAATTCAGCAGTTGCAGCAGCGGGGCATTGATACGTTGGTGGATGGGGCGCATGCGCCAGGAATGGTGCCCCTTGTATTAGAAGAACTCGGCGCAGCCTATTACACCGGAAATTGTCACAAGTGGCTCTGTGCTCCAAAGGGCTGTGCCTTTTTGTGGGCGCGAGCCGATCGGCGCGATCGCCTGCGGCCTCTGGTGATCAGCCATGGGGCGAATGCCCCCCGCACCGAGCGATCGCGCTTTCACCTCGAGTTTGACTGGACGGGCACCCATGACCCAACTCCCTATCTTTGCTTGCCCACGGCACTGTGCTGGATGGCGTCGCTGTTGCCGGGTGGCTGGGCCGAGCTGATGGCGCACAATCATCAGCGGGCGATCGCCGTGCGCCAGTCCCTTTGTCATCAGTTTCAGATAATGCCCCCCTGCCCCGAGGCTCTGGTGGGCGCGATGGCTGTGGTGCCGTTGCCCGATCGGGTGCCGCCCGATTTACAGCAGCGGCTTTATCAGCAGCACCGTATCCAGGTTCCAGTGATTCCCTGGGAGCATACTTGGCTATTGCGGCTGTCGGCGCAGATCTACAACACCGATGCAGATTATGATCAGCTAGCTGCGGCGTTGCAGCCGTGGGTGTTGGGATAGATGAGTTGTCACCGCGATGTCGCACAAGACTCAAATTCAGCAACGAGACTGGCTGTGGCTGGGGCTGTGGGTGGGCCTAGGTGCCGTGCTGCGGTTTGCCAATTTAGACGCTAAGCCGTTATGGACCGATGAGTTTTCGACGCTGGTGTTTAGCTTGGGCAATAGCTTTCGCACCATTCCGCTGGATCAGATCTTGCCGCTTGAGGCGCTGCTTCAACCCTTGCAGGCTGATCCGACTGCGACTTTGGGGGATGTGGGTCTGCGACTTGCACAAGAGAGCAATCACCCGCCGCTTTATTTTATGCTGATGCACGGCTGGCTGCGGTTGTGGCCTACCCAAGACGTAACGGGGGCGCTTGCGGCGCGATCGCTCGCAGCCTTGTTTGGGGTGCTTACCATTCCGGCGTTTTGGGGAGTGAGCTGGGTGGCGTGGCGATCGCTCACTGCCGCTCATCTTGCTGCAGCGCTAGCGGCAGTGTCGCCCTTTGGCGTGTACTTAGCTCAAGAAGCTCGTCACTATACCCTGCCAACTCTCTGGGGCATTGCCTCGCTGGCCTGCCTGCTGCTGACGGTGCGCTCACTGCGAGCTGCTGGTCCCATGCCTCGGTGGCTTTGCCTCGGGTGGATTGGGGTGAACGGGCTGGGGTTGGCGACCCATTTTTTTGTGGGAATTACGCTGCTGGCCGAGGCGATCGCCCTCCTGTTCTGGGTGCTGCATCGGTATGTCCAGGGCGATCGCTGGAAGCCGCTAGTTTGGGGTCGTCTGGGGCTAGCGGCGGCGGGCACCGTGGCAACTGCCGCTGTGTGGCTGCCGCTATGGCAGGGCATGGGCAACAGCGAACTGACCCAGTGGGTGTATCGGGGCGATCGCGCGGGCGTGGCGTGGCTCGATCCCCTAGGGCAGATCATCGGCAGCACCCTCACCATGCTGTATCTGTTGCCCATTCAGGCGGCGTCAGACCCGGTGCAGCTTGCGTCCATCATTGGCTTGGTCGCGCTGTTGCTGTGGACGGGTCTGTGGCTATGGCGGGGCTGCTGGCGACTGAGCCGTGAGGCAGACACTCGGCTAACGGTTGGCCTTCTAGCGGGGGTATGGCTGGGGGCGATCGCCCTATTTCTCTTGATTTCCTACGGGTTTCAACGAGATATTACGAGCGCCTTTCGCTATAGCTTTGTCTACTATCCAGCGGTGCTGCTGCTGGTTGCAGGGGTGCTGGCGCGGGCGTGGCAAGATGAATCGACTCGGGGTGGAGTTTGGCCCCTGCTGCTGGGACGCAGCAAAGGAGCCGCAGTCCTGGTGGTAGTGATGGGACTCGTGGGCAGCCTGTGCGTGCTCACCGATGTGGCCTATCAAAAAACCCATCGCCCCGATGGGGTGGTGCAGGCCATGCAGCATCAGTATTCAACGCCCACCCTGGTGGCGATCGCCCATCGCTCTCACGGACAAACTGGGCGGATGATGGGGCTGGCGGTGGAATGGCAGCGGCAGGTCGAATCTGCCACGAGCCCAACCGAAATCGCGCCGCCGCTGGTGCTGCTTGCGCAAGACAACCCCGCCAGAAAACGGGCGATCGCCACCTTAGAGACCGCGCTAGCGACCCTTCCGCCAGCGCTGGATCTATGGCTAGTCAATTTTGAACAAACCGATGCCGATCGCCTGGCGACTGTGCTGCGTCGCGCCGCATGCACCAAAACTGCTCCCCGCCTGCGGGCCGACGGCTATCGTGCTCAGCGCTATCGCTGCGGCGAGGCACGCTGAGCTATCGAACTCCCGTGATCCCAACCTGAGGTTAGATCCAGTTCTCTAAATGCTGAAGGAGCTCGGGCGATCGCAGAACTCCTTCCATCCGATCCACCGGCTTGCCATCCTTAAACAGCACCAGCGTTGGCAAGGCATAGACATGGTGATGCGACGCCAGTTCGGGATAGCGCTCGGTGTCAATCTTCACAATTCTCAGCCGAGCTTTGAGCTGCTGATTCACCTCTTCCAAAACCCCGGCCATCATCTGGCATGGGCCGCACCACGTCGCATAAAAATCTACCAGAACCGGTACGTCAGACTCTGCGATCAATGCCTCAAAGGTCGAAAATTTTTGTTTGACAGCCATAGGTTCTCATCCTTGCCTCATGCTTAAAGAGATGTGTAATCAGACCAACTGCCCACGGCACCTCCTGTGCCATGCTCTCATCCTAAACGCAGAACTTCTCGCAGGGGAGATGTCCTCAAATGCCGTAATATATGGACTGTCTGACTGGCCTTTGCCGGTGGTCGGCGGTCAGCGAGGATTGCTTAAGCAGAATTAGTGGCGCGAACTGGATTGAGGATACCTTCATGAGTGAGTCTCCGATGGCGACGAAGCGGTTGCAAGATCAGGTGGCGATTGTCACGGGCGCGTCGCGGGGCATTGGTCGGGCGATCGCCCTACATTTGGCAGCAGAAGGGGCGATCGTGGGGGTGAACTACGCTAGCTCTAGCGCAGCCGCCGACGCAGTAGTGGCAGAAATTGAGGACATGGGGGGGAAGGCGATCGCCATTCAGGCTGATGTCTCCCAACCTGCTCAAGTAGACGCCCTATTTAGCACCGTGATGGAGCAGTGGAACCGAGTCGATATTTTGGTCAACAATGCCGGCATCACCCGCGACACGCTATTACTCCGAATGAAGCCAGAGGATTGGCATGCTGTAATTGACCTCAACCTCTCAGGCGTGTTTCTCTGCACCAAAGCCGCCAGCAAAATCATGCTGAAGCAGCGCTCAGGGCGCATCATCAACATCAGCTCTGTGGTGGGTGAAATGGGCAATGCCGGGCAAGCCAACTACAGTGCCGCAAAAGCTGGCGTAATTGGCTTTACCAAAGCCGTCGCCAAAGAACTCGCGCCACGGGGCATCACCGTCAACGCAGTGGCTCCCGGCTTCATCGCGACAGATATGACCCACGGCATCGCCGCAGACGACATTCTCAAGTTCATTCCCCTAGGACGTTATGGCCAGCCCGACGAGGTCGCAGGGCTTGTCCAGTTTCTGGCATCTAGTCCTGCTGCTGCCTATATCACCGGGCAGGTCATCAACGTGGACGGCGGCATGGTCATGGCCTAACGCAACATCTTCCTTCCTTACCGCCCCAAACTGTCTGTCAGCGCCCAGCTCAACGCCATGCACCCCAGCCTCTTGCGGAGGGGTTCTAGGGGGCGAAGCGCGTCCCCTAGCGGGGGTTCGGGGGGACGTCTCCCCGCAGTTTGGTTCTGTTTTACCAAAGTTTCCAACGTTGTAAAGCAGAACAGGCAAAGATACAAAAGGACTAACTGCAGCAAATTAAGCTGCCGAAATAGAGGGCATGATGAAGTGGCGATCGCTGTCAATCATTAGCCAGCCCTCTTCCCGCAGTTGGCTGATCAAGCGCGTCACGGTCACGCGCGTCGTGCCAATGGCGTTGGCCAACTGCTGATGCGTCAGGCGTACGCCAATGCGCGTATCATCTCCCAGCGGCTGTCCAACTTCTCGCTTGAGCAGCAGCAGCAGGTGCCGCAAACGGTCTTCAACTCGGCGATAGCCCACCATCGCCAGCACGGCCTCGGTTTGACGCAGCCGCCGCACGGTGTGTTGCAGCACACCCTGAGCCAGCATGGGCGATTGCTCCACTTCGCTCCAGGTCAGGCGCATCAGGTCTACATCTGTTAGGGCGATCGCATGATACGGGCGAATTAGCGTCATCGGCAGCCCAAAGGGCATCGAAGAGCAAGCTAACCCCAGCAGCGACTCGTCCCCGGTGTCATAGAAGGTTCCTAGCTGCACCACGCCACGGCATACAATCCACAGCTCATTGGGATGAAGTGCAATATCTTGCCCACTGCGGAATGGTTGCAGCGTTCTGCCCTGGTACAGCTGTTCCAGCAAATGGCGCATATCGGGCAGCGTTGCAACTTCAAAGGAAGGTGGTCTTAGCATATCAACCTTACTTCGTCTAGTATTGTTGCTTACAACAGTAGGGGTAAGATCTAAAGGACAGGTAATTAGGAGATTCAGCTCAGGTTAAGATCTGCTTAATCATGTTTAGGGCGATCGCCGGTCTGAAACTCAATATTCCCCCCACCCTCGTCAACAAGCGCTAATATAGAGAGTAGCTTTCGTAAACTTGACTACCAACTGCCATGCTGGATATGTTTATATGAACGTAGCTATCTGGTACCTCGGGCGGTTGCGAGACATGAGAGAAAGTGATCCTGATCCGCTGTTGCCTAAGCAGGCTGTTGCCCCTTAGAGAGGTGCTGAGGGCGATCGCCTACCGTGGTTAACTTCCGCCGTCCAGTCAATTCAAGCGACCGTTGCCAATTAGGTGTTGCTCTGTGACACACTTGCAACACAATGCATGGGGTTCCCTTCAGAACACTGTATTCAGGATATTTTGGACATTGCCTCAAGACAACAGGCCGAACATAGGGTTGACTCGTTATCCCAGATATCGCAGCAAAAGCGCTGGGTTATTGAGGGCAAGCCGATGAAGATGGCTCTGATGGGCGATCGCCCCCAGGTTGAGTTTGTAAAGTTTGCTCTGATGCCCGACGCATCGTCAGAGCGTTGGTATGGCTCACCGTATCGTCTTATGACGAGTGGGTGGGCTATCGGTGTTGGCATGCCATTTGCGAGGCAAGCCGCCCATGTTCGTGATCGGTTGATTCATTTAGGAGAAGCGATTCATGCTACATCGCAAGATCTATCAACTCTGCTGCGACGGTCGAGACGTTTGGATCTTCTTGCGAGATCAGCAGCGATGGATTGAGCGAGCGCGCATCCTCGAAATTGAAGGGGACTTAGTGACCGTGCGCTACGAGTCGGAAGAAGAAGACGAGATCTGCTCTTGGGAAGAAATGATTCGACTAGAAAGCATCGGCTCAGTAATGCAAAAATTGGCAACGGTGCCAAGAGGCGATTCGGAGCTAGTAGTATCAGACGATTGCCCTGAAGCCGAGCGCATTCGCGATCGCTACCCAGATACAAACGACTAGTCAACGTTTGCGAATGGATTAGTGAATTTGGAGGGGGTCAAGTAGCTCAGCTATTTGACCCCCTCTGTGTAGAGACTGGGATGGGAAGTTGCAGCATTCTTCTGAGTTCTTGTATCTTGGTAATCCTAACCTGAGTTTGACAAATTTAATTGCTGTAACCCTTGCAGAATGAGGCTTGCAGTAATCACTGCCCGAAAACTCTGTGTCAATAGAGTCCGCTATCGAGGAGGTAGCTTGATTTTCTCAATCGGAAGTTGTTATTGACAGAAAT
>JBGTOF010000044.1:0-6087 GCA_041742695.1 Elainellales cyanobacterium
ATCTGTCAGAATTGATCTATTATCCCGCGCTACTCCACTCCTCCTCTGCCAATCACGCTCTGCCAATCACTCCCCACACCCCCCTGTTCCATGAAGGCACCCCCCCCAATGACTCGACTGGTTTCTTGGCTACTGGCGATCGCCCTCGCAGGATTCATCCTATGGGTGCCCCTGCCTCTTGCAGGCTATGCCGCAGAGCTAGACGCCGCAGCCACCCTCGCCACGGGGCATCAAGTGTTTGAGCTGCACTGTGCCGGTTGCCACCTTAACGGCGGCAACATCGTCCGGCGGGGCAAAAATTTGAAGCAAAAAGCGCTAGAGAAGAATGGCGTGGATACCTTGGGGGCGATCGCCCAGCTCGTGACCCAGGGGAAGGGAAATATGTCGGCCTATGGCGATCGCCTCACCTCCGCGCAAATTGAGGCCGTATCGGCCTTTGTGCTAGAGCAAGCGGCCCACGACTGGCGATAGCGCCTAGCGTCATAGCACCTAGCGTCGCAGCACTCGCTGTCGCACCCGTGTAACCAGCAAATCCACCTCGGGGAGGCGCAACTGCAACGCCACCAGCGCAAACACCCCCAGCCCCACCCCACTCGCCAGCGCAATCTGCACCAGCTGAATACCAAAGCCGCTGCGGCCCAGCCATTGCTGGCTGAGTCGCAACATTCCCCAAGCGGCAAACCCCGTTCCCACACTGCCCAGCGTCAGACCCAGCGTGACTACACTCCACTGTCGCAGGGGCAACCCCTGCAGTCGACGATTCAGCACCCACAACATCGCCAGCATTGACGTAATGTTGACCCCTACCGTGGCGAGCACTAGCCCCACCGCCCCATAGGGGCCCACCAATAGGGCATCGAGCACCACATTGACTGCAATATTGGCAACGCTGATGCGAAAGGGCGTATTGCCATCGCCTAGTCCATAAAACACGCGCACCAGCACATCTCGGCCTAAGTACACAAACATGCCCACCGCATAGGCAATCAGCACCGAGGCAGTGAGGAACGAATCTTCTTCTGTAAAGGCGTAGCGCTCATAGACTACACGTGAGATGGGCACGGCGAGGGCAATCATCAGGGCGCTGATGGGCAGCATGGTGATGGCCGTCACAATCAAGCCCTGACGAATGCGAACCTTGAGTTCGTCTCGTTGCCCGGGTGCGGCCAAGCGCGAAAATACAGGCAGCAGCGGCACCAAAATCACATTCGACAAAATGCCCAGCGGGGTTTGCACCAACAGCCCGGCATAGCCCATGGCAGACACCGCCGCCGCCGCATTGGGAATAAACGACGCAAAAAACAGATCCGTCCATACGTTGATCTGCATCATGCCAGAGGAAAAAGTGGCGGGGGCCATAATCCGCAAGACGGCCTTGACCTCAGGCTGGTTAAAGTTAAACCGCAGCCGCAATCGCCCCAGCCCTGCTTGCCACTGCGCCGGAATTTGCGCCAGCCATTGCAGCACCGCGCCTGCCACAATCGACCACGCCAGCACCGACCCTCCTAAAATGGCGTTCTCTGGGCGGGTGATATCGTTCCCGAGATAATACGCGAGTCCCCCCAACCCCAAGATGACGGAGAGGCTGCTAAAGATGGGGCTGATGGAGGGCAACCAATATTGATCAGACGCATTGAGGGAGCCAAACCCAATGCCAATCAGCCCTGCCAGCACCGCGAGCGGAGCCATAATGCGAAATTGCTCAATGGCGATCGCCCGTGTCAGCTCCAGAGTGGCATAGGTATCCGTTGACTGCCCCGCCGCCTGAAACTGCTCTAGCGAGACAAACAGCCCCGGTGCCGTGATCCGCATCATCGGCTCAGCAAACATGACCAGCCCAATGGTAATCAGCAGCAAAATGCCAACGACGAGCGTGGTGATCGTTTCGACAATGGCTCCGGCATCTTCGCGCTGGTGTTTGCTGAGCACACTCACGATGGCGCTGTGAAAGGGGCCATTGATGCCGCCTAGCAAAATCAGCAAAAACCCCGGAATCACATAGGCAAAGTTGAAGGCCCCAAACGCAGGCCCCACACCAAAGGCAGCGGCGATCGCCTGCTGCCGAAATAGCCCAAACAGCTTGCTGATCAACGTTGCCGCTGCCACAATCCCAGCGATGTTGACTAGCGTTCGAGTTGGTTTTTCAGATTCTGCCACAGGGTGTTCGCCAGCGAAGGAAAGATGGAGCGCGGGTGCGCGATTGCCTTTCTCATTTAAGCTTGAATCGTCGCGTCTGCAACAGCATTCATGAATGAGTAGCCAGACCTAAAAATATTCCATGAAAGAAATCATCCCTTCAACTCTCATCCCCCAATCCTTTCTTCCGTTCTGAGAGAGGGCTTATACCCGATGCCTTATTAATTAGACTACTCTAAGAGCTGATGAACCCCTCCAAAACCAACGCTGTGCGTCTGCTAGATGCGCTTGGCATTGCCTATGAGCTGCGAACTTACGCCGTAGATCCAGACGATTTAGCCGCAGAATCAGCCGCCGCAAAAATCGGGCTGCCGCCGGGGCAGGTGTTCAAAACCTTGGTGGTGCGTGGCAATAAAACCGGAGTGCTGCTGGCAGTGATTCCGGGCGATCGCCAACTTGATCTTAAAGCGCTGGCAAAGTGTTCGGGCGATCGTACATGCGACGTGGTCTCCCTCAAAGACGTCCAACCCTTGACGGGCTATATTCGCGGCGGCGTCACTGCCCTCGCCTGCAAAAAAACCTATCCTGTCGTGGTAGACGAGCTAATCGAGCTATACGATGTGATTTCGGTCTCTGCCGGGCAGCGGGGCCTACAAGTGTTGCTCGCGCCTGCCGATTACGTGCAGGCCACGCAGGCCACACTGGGCGACATTTCGCGAGAAAAAGCAGGCTAGGGGTTTAGGGCCGCTGGTAGCTCACCACGCGCAACCTCACATCTGTGGGCTCCTGACTAAAGATCAGCACGCCTTCCACCGCTGATCGAGCCGGCACAAAATCAAACGTGGTACTCGAAAGCTCCTCAGAGTCCCCCGTGTCTAAACTGCCCTCCACCATCACTTGGGCAGCAGTTGCATCCCCGTCGTTGGTGAGAGTAAGGGGTAAATAGTAAGCGTTGCCATCGTCACTCCGAATGACACCCCGCTGAATGGTGAACTGAGGCGGGTTGACCGAGGGGCTGAGCCAGAGTGAGCTCACAGCTGCAATCACGCCGATTAATAACGTGAGCGAAATACCCAACGAAACTAATTCGGCTCGATTGCGGGAAGCAGGTTTAGTCATTGCAACACCAAGCGGATTTAATCAGGGTGAACTCCGGGTTCATGTTTGCCTATTGCAGCAGCCTATTGCAACAGGTAAGGTGGGCTGCAATGAACGGCTTGTGAAAACCGCGTGTCGCGTAGGTTCCACAAACCTATACAGACCTAACCGCGCGTCATACACCCTCGCGTGACCGCTACATTGCCAATCTACCTGCCGCGCCGCCAATCGTAGACGGAAAGCCCAGCACGATCCCATAACTCACCCACTGGTTAAATGGATCGTCTAGCCGAACCACCTGAAATAGCCAGAGCATCAACAGAGAAATGGCTAAGGACAGGAGATAGGAGGCCAGGGTTTCGCTGATGGGGCCTTGAAACAGTCCGGGTTGCGATCGCCGTCGGTGCTGTGCCCCAAAATTGGCCTGAAACACGATGATATAGGAGATGACAAGGGAGCTAGCAATGATGGCAAGCAGCCGTATTGGAGACAAGGAGCTGGCGATCATGGGAATTTCATCGGTGGGGGCAATGGAGGAGCCTACGGCGATCGCCCCCAACAGCGTTGACCCCGTATCGGACAGGGTGTGGCGCCAAGCCTTGCCCTGCCAGCGATCGCGCGATCGCGTTTGAGGTTCTTCTTCAGAGCCTTGTAGCACGTTGTTGGCAACCCCAACGCCAATGCTAAAGGGCAAGGCCACTGTCAAAATTCGACCCATGATGGCATCTAGCCCGGTCTCAAATCGAAGAATGCCAATCAGAATCAGGCTTAGGGTTGCAGTAATGAGAGCGATCGCCAAGCCCTCTGCACTTTCCGACAAAATCTGTCCTAGGGTGCGCGCTTGCTCAGAGCGAAACCCACCCTTTACATTCAGCAACACCAATGTCAGGTAGGCAATGCCCAAAATCAGCATCATGTGCGGCGGAGAGGTGAAATTGCCCTTCCACCACACTTCCATCGTGTAGAGAAACGGCGCACCAAACAAAAACGCGCCTGCAACGCCGCGCATTAAGTCATCTAGTTCTGTTTGCCAAATCTGGCGGTCATGTCCTGCCATGGGGACTCCGGTAGAACCCTTATATATACGCCGTCTGAAAGCTGGGAAAACTAAACTGTAGCAATCCTCAATAAACCCTGATCTCGTTAGATTGACACCGGGCAGGTGAATGCGGGTCGGATTGTGTTCAGCAACTCAATTAATTGACCTACTGACGTCTTTTTGGCACTCTATGCCATTGCATCGCATTACCCAACGTGCAATGAATTCAGCCGCATCTCAGCTCACCGTGCTGAAAGTGGATGGTTGGGTTGAATGATGAAATAGCGATTGGTCTGAGCATCGTGCCAGCAGCATCCCTGCTTCGGTTTTCCCCTTTCTAGGACTATGTCAATTGAGCTCTCGACTGAAACCTTTTATGAACGGCTGCCGTGCCAGCTGCGGTTTTTTGACCTGACCGATCCACGCCACTTTGTACCCGTGCCAGAGGATTGGTACATTTTAGTGACTGATATTGTCGATTCCACTCAGGCGATCGCCAACGGCAAGTATAAAGACGTAAACCTGCTCGGAGCCAGCTCCATTGCAGCAGTGCTCAATGCCGTAGAACATCTGGACGTTCCGTTTATGTTTGGCGGCGATGGGGCGACCTTGCTGGTGCCCCCGTCTGTGCTTCCTGCGGCACGCGACGCGCTGTTGGCAACCCGTGCCGCTGCCAAGCAGCGGTTTGACCTAGAACTGCGCGTGGGCATTGTCCCCGTTCAGCGTGTACTCACCCAAACCACTTACTTGTCTGTCGCTAAGGCGGCGATCGCCCCGGGCTATTGTCAGGCCAGCTTTACCGGCGGCGGGCTGACCTATGCCACTAATCTCGTCAAAGACCCACGCCCAGACAATCCCTATCGTCTAGACACCCACACCACCATACCTGCCGACTTCACCGGCATGGAATGTCGCTGGCAGGATGTTCCTAGTCCCCAAGGGCAAACCCTGAGCCTAATTGTGCTAGCCAGCCCGAACAGCCGCCAGTCTACTAGCCTGATCTACAAAAAAGTGCTCACCAAAATTCGCTCGCTCTATGGTGCCGAAGATCGCTACCGCCCCGTTCGCCGAGGGTCGTTGAGCCTCAGCTTTAACCCCCGCCACCTGATGGCAGAAAGCAACTTGCGATCGCACTCTCAGCAGGTCTGGGCTCGGTTGCGCTACCTCGGCAAGATTCTGCTAGAAAACCTATTGGGCTGGCTCTTGATGGCAGTTGGGCCAACCATCGGCAATGTCAACTGGGGATCGTATAAGCAGGACGTAGTAGCCGCGACAGACTTTCAAAAATTTGACGATCGGTTGCAGATGGTGATTGCCAGCAGCCCTAAACAAACCGCCCAACTACGGGCGTTTTTAGACGAAGGGCTGCATGCTGGGGAGCTAACCTATGGGCTGCATGTGAGCGATCGCGCCCTACTCACCTGCCTGGTGCTCGATTGCGCCCACAATCACATCCATTTTGTGGATGCAGCAGATGGCGGCTATGCGGTTGCAGCCGCCGCCCTCAAAACCCAACTGCAGCACAAAACTCAGAACTGGAAGAGCTATGTTGACCTATCGCGGCGCAAGCACCTGCACCCCAGACCCCAAAACTTTGCGCTAGAGTGACCCAGCACGTTGCTCAGAGTCGTGCCACCCGCTCTCATAAGACCAGAGCGGAGAAAGTGTGCAAAACCTGCGCCCTCTCAAGGTTAGGGCGTGTCATCAATTAGGTAAATTGGGACAGTAGTATCTTATTGCCTCGAAGTTCAATGACTACCCGACGCTATGGGCTGCGCGATGACCAATGGGAACGAATCAAGGATTTATTACCA
>JBGTOF010000076.1:0-13577 GCA_041742695.1 Elainellales cyanobacterium
CAGCGCTCTGCCATCGCGCAAAAAGGTTTCAAAAAACTCGCCGGGGAGTGTTTCGCAGGCCATATCGCGGGTCGCAACCTGCTGGAGATAGCTGAGAATGCCCATCTCGGGGTGTGCGGCCAAATCCCGAATGCGAATCAAAATGGGCAAAGTTTTGGGGGGCAGATCCCAAAGATGCTCGACTGGGTCTGCGCCATCTGTTCTGGAATCAGACTTAGAGCCAGACTGGGAATCAGGCTTGGAGTCAGCCTCTGAGTAAGATGTGCGCTGCTCAACCGCCCTCACACAGGCTTTGGCCACCACCACTGCAAAATAGCTCATCAGCAGGGTTTTTCCGGCTCCCGGCGCACCCAGCAGCACCAGCTTCTTCGAGTCTTTTTGGCTCAGCAGCGCGGCGGCAGACACCTTAGGGCCAGACCACTGGCTACTGGCGTCCTGAGCGAGCTGCCGCTGTTCTTCGCGGGCAGACCCAGGGTTCCAGTCATCTGCAAGCGCTGCTGTCCTGCGATCGCCCTCTAGAAGTTGCAGCGGGTGCGGTGCCCTGTCGAGCCTAGAGCGACTCTCCTGCACCGCATCAGGAATCACAAAGATTTTTTCAATCTTCTTGGCCTCATCGACCACCTGCCCATCCACGGCGATTCCGGCAAATTTGACATCGTCGTACCAGTCCGCCACCTGGGTGCAGTAATCAGCGGTGGCGATGTCAAAATAAATCGCGCTGGTTCGCTCAAAATACGCATCCACCCATGCCTCTAGCCAGCGATGCAGCGCCGCAGGCTCAAGCGGAGCGTTCGTGTCCTGCACCACCCGCCCAAACGCTGCCACCATCACATCCAGCCGAGGCTTGCCCTCATTGGCAAACGGGCGCTTCAGTTCGGCCAGCACATCGCCATGGCTAAAGGCTGTCTTTAGAACCGTGCTCTGGGCCTTGTCATCACAGCGAAAAAACAGCCGCTCCGCCTCTGGCAGCTTGGTTTCTTCCTGGTGAGCCGTTTGGATTGCATGGGCGATCGCCCCCTACACCTCATCCCGATTCAGCCGCGCCTTGACTTTATCGCTGGCCGAATCCATCGCTGAATCAAATACCGCATCCGCCACTTTCGGGAGGAGCCATCCCAGTGCTGCTGCCCCTGCTGCTTCTATCATGGCTTGATGTCCTAAACCTGCCGCTATTATGACGCGCCCCACCCCAGTTCACCGCAAAACCGCAGAGGCTTAACGGTCGCACCGGAGAGAATCCCGCTTGCTTCAGCAAAACTTTAAACTTATTCACAGAATGGCTAGCGGTTCCATCGGGATAAGCATCCATACTTAACGTAAAGATTGAGTGGATGTCAGTAGATGGAAACAGAGGCAAGCCCGTTGGGTCTGAGGCTCATCCCAGCTTCTGCGCCCAAGGCCCACAGCCCTAAGTAACCCTGCTGCATTTGCAAATTACCGGTTCACATTCCAAAAGCAACGATATAATTGCGCCGTGAGACCCGTAGGAGACCCGCAGACGGTATGGGCGATCGCCCATGCGGTTTTCCCGGAGAGATGTGGGTATTATGAAGTGAGGCATGGTGCGCTTTAGAGATGTGTGCTCGATGAGTCGCGACTATCTCAGTGGGCGATCGCACCACTCATCCCACCGATTCACAATCCCCAACGGCATTGCTGCACCTCCCCGGCTGTAGCATTCAGTCCGCAGAGTTCAGAAAACAGTTTCACGCGTGGCGAGAGACAAAGCATGGCAAAGGAAACTGGTGCTGGAGAACAAAAGCAGCTCCTGCTCATAGACGACGACCCCAACTTGATTCTGTTGGTGAAAGATTATCTCGAATTTCGAGGTTATGAAGTCGTCACGGCAGAAAATGGGCAAGAAGCGCTCGACGTGCTCCAGACCGTAACCCCGGATATGATCATTTGCGACGTGATGATGCCGCAGATGGATGGCTACTCATTTGTAGAGCATGTCCGTAAAGATTCGCGTACCAGCTGGATTCCGGTCCTCTTCCTCTCCGCCAAAGGGCAAAGCCAGGATCGCGTTAAGGGGCTCAACACCGGGGCTGATGTCTACATGGTGAAGCCCTTTGAGCCAGAAGAACTGGTAGCGCAGGTTGAATCATCCCTTAAGCAAGCCTCACGGCTCATTCAGCGCCAAGACAAGGGGTTAGACAGCACACCCAAAATTCAGGTGCCCTTTGATGTTGAGCTAACGCCAACAGAACTACGGGTAGTGCAGTATGTTGCGCGGGGCATGGCCAACCGCGAAATTGCCGAAGAGCTTAACGTCAGCCAGCGCACCATTGAAAGCCACGTTAGCAACATGCTAGGCAAAACTGGGCTGCATAACCGTACCGAACTCGCGCGTTGGGCGATTGAAAACAGCATGGCTTAATAGCCTTGTTGAATTGAGTCCATCCCATCAGAGCAAGACAACCCATCCAGCTGGGAATATATACTGGTTTCCAGCAGCAGCTTAAGTCAACCTGTAAAACCATCATCTGTTAGAACATTTTAGGGGTGCTCTGGAAGTCCAGAGCACCCCTAAAACTAGCCGATTCTAATCGGTTTGACCACAGCTAATAACTTAGTCGCGGTTGCGCCCACCAATCTCATCCAAGCCATTGATGATATTGACAATGCTGCCAAACGGGTTCAGGATGCGGCCCAGCGTAGCAAGGAAGGATGAGGAATTACGGCGAGGCACAATCACGACATCCCCCTCCTGAACCTGGAAGTTATCGACCAGATTTCGCAAATCCACATCGTAGCGCTCAATCTGACCTTCATCATTCATCCGCACATAGGCGACTCGGCTGAGCCGCGCATCTTCTGTGGGGCCACCTGCTGTGGCAACCGCGCTTGAGAGAGAACTATTAGGAGAAATTTCAATCTCCCCAGGCGTGTTCACCTCACCCACCACACGCACGCGCACCGTTGCAGGGGCCAGACTTGACTGCGATAGCAGCCGTCTGTCTAGTGTGGCATCTGCCGACAACCGAGGGATAAAGATCGTATCCCCATCCTGCAGCACAATATCAGTGGTGCCCGTCCCAACGCTGACATTCTCCCAAAGGTTGACCACCGTCGGCTCAGATACGCCATTAGGGTTATACCGCTGCAAAATGACCTGACGGATATCCGCAAAACGAGTTACGCCACCCGCCTGCACCAACGCTGTCGTCAACGTCGGTGATTCAGTCCCTACGTTATTACCAGGAGCGTTGGTCAAGCTCCGTAACCGCACCGGCCCTGGACGCTGCACCTCTCCAGCGACGGTAACGACTACAGGGCGTTGGCCCACTAAAGTCAGCGAAACTTCTGGATCGACCAGATATTGATTCAATTGTTGCTCTAGATAGGTATCCAATTGGGCAGGCGTTCGTCCCGCTACCATCGTGGTGCCAATCAACGGCAAGATAATGGTGCCATCTGAGTTAACAATCTTCTGGAGTTCGTTGAACTCTTCATAGCCATAAACAGAGATACTAAGCTGATCGCCCGGGCCTAAGATGTAGTCAGGAAACGAAAACGCCGAAGGCGGTAAGGGCTGATCTAACTCCAATCCGTCCGGAGCAAGCTCTGAGGAGGGGGCCAGCTCTTGTACAGAGGAGCCGTCTGGCCCCATTGACTGAGCCAATGCCGGAGATTGAACGGCAGACCCAATCAGCATTAGGGCTGCAAACGAGGTAGAAACAAGTGAAAGCTTAGAATAACGCATAGTCTCAACCAGCAAGGTAAGAAAGGGTGAACATAGTGTTGCAATGACAGCAGCATGGCGCGCTATTACTTGGTTTTTTGGCGAGCGCCAGACAGAGCGCGCTCAACCGATGCTGTGTTGCTAGCAGCAATGCGGCGGCTGGCCTGGTAGTCACGTGAGTAATAGAAGAGTCCATCGGGCTCGTTACGAATATCCGCGCCATTGACCACAATGCCCAACACGTTCTGCCCAGATTGCATCAGATATTCTCTAGAGGCGTTGGCACTGGCAGGGTCAACTACGCCAGGACGTACCACCATCATGACGCCGTCTGCCATCTTGCCTAGCACAGCGGCATCGGCAATGCCCGCTACCGGAGGCGTGTCGAATATCACGTAGTCATAGTCTTCTGAGAACTCACTGACCAGTGTTTGCATCCGATTGGAATCGAGCAACCCGATGGGATTGGGAGGAATAATGCCCGCAGGTAGCACATCCAGGTTATCCATGACGCGCTGCACAGCATCTTGGTAATCAACTTGGTCAATCAGGACGTTGCTAAGGCCAGCAGCATTGGTCACGTCCCAAGTGATGTGCTGCACGGGATGCCGTAAATCGGCATCCACTAGCAACACTTTGTGCCCTACCGAAGCTAGCGATGCGGCTAGGTTAGCCGACACTTCTGATTTTCCTTCTCGGGAGGCCGAACTCGTTACCACGAGTGTCTTTACAGGGTGATCGGAATTGAGGAACTTGAGGTTAGCTTGGAGCATCTGATAGGCATCAACCACGGGTGAGCCTTTGCAGTCACGAAGAATCACACGAGGCACAGACCGCTCCATGCTGACGCCGGAGCGAACACGGCCATTACGGCTGAACGTTGGTATCACGCCTAGTAGGGTGTAGCCAAACAGGTCACGAGCCTGACGTACGCTGCGAATGGAGTTGTCAGTCATATCCAGCAGTAGTGCAGAAATGACACCAGCGGCTAGACCGGCTAGTCCGCCTAATAGCAGAAAGACGGTTTTGCTTGGCCCAACGGGGTTGGTGGGCACTAGAGCCGGGGAGATGAGTCGGGTATTGCCGATGTTTTGATTCTCGGTTACCTGAATTTCTTGGAGTCGGTTCAATAGGGTCTCATAGGTGGCTTGAGCAGCTCCCAGACGGCGTTCCAACTCTCGCTGGGTTTGCTCAAGACGCGGCAAGGAACTAGCACGGCTGCGGTAAGCGCTTTCTGCGCCTGATAGCAAGCTGACCTGATTGGCTAGACCAGAGCGCTCGGCCTCAGCCCGGACGAATTCTGTGATCAGACCCCGCTCTACGTCCCCGACCTGCAGGTCGCCCAGAGTGACCCCTTCGGAGGAGCCTACAATTTGACCCACACGGCCGTTGAGGGCTTCGGACAGGGCTGCAACGCGCCGCTCAGATGAGGCGATCGCCGGGTGCGACTCTCGATAACGGGTGCGCTCAACAGCAAGCTGGCTTTCGGCCACCTGCAGTTGGGCTAAGACTTCAGTGACACCGGATGCCTGGCTAAGAGAGCTGACTGCTAGTGCCTCTTGAGGCGACATGCCGATCTGGCTCTGGAGCATTGATGCTCGGGCGGAGGCATCCGCCAGCTGCGCCTGAGCTTGAGTGAGCCGATCCTGCATGTTAAAAATGAGATTGACCGATGCTTGCGCTTCCTCTACTAGAGCTACGACTCCATTCTGCTCTTTAAAGTCGCGTAGGGCCGTTTCAGCCTGGCGCACGGCTTCTTCAGTTCTCGGCAGTTGTTCCTTAATAAATTGACTAGCTTCGGCTGTTTCTTGGCGATTGGCAAACACCGATTGCTGCACATAGGCTTTAGCAACTTGGTTCACGACTGCCGCAGAAATTTCTGGATCTCCGGCCGTATAGGAGATGAGGAGCACGTCGGTTCCACCCACGGGACGCACGGCCAGATTGCTCAACAGCTCAGTTGGTTCAAGGGGGTCGCCCTCTTCATTCTCGAGCTGTAGTGCATCCACTACTTTTTGAGCTACGGGAATAGAGCGAATCACCTCAGCCTCGGTGGTTAGGGCGCTGCTCTGGTCGTCAACGGTCAAGTTACGGTTTTGATTTTCAATGAGACCCAACAAGTCAGCTTGGCGGTCTACCTTAAGCAACAATTTGCCTTCTGCCTCGTAGACTGGCTTTTGGCGTGCAGCCGCAAGAGCCGAGAGCGAAACCACCACGCTGAACACAGCTAGCGCTGGTAGCCAGCGCCGTTTTAAAACTGACCAGTACTTCTGTAATTCAAACTCTTCAGGATAGTGATTCGGCTCCATAGCATTGCCTCAAGCGACTAAAGTTCAGCTCAGAAACGTCCAACAGATGAAAACAGAGGCTCCTGATAGAAACACCATAAACGGTATTTACGGATGGGTTGTTAAAGGTTGGGTGAAGAAGCTTACGTATGCGGTAAAGGCCGGGTGAACTATGAATTCTATCCAGATCTGGGCATGGACTAAGTCGTTAAAGCCTGAGCTGCTTAGCTTTTCAGAACTCTAAGTGGGGCGATCGCTCCAACAAACTTTATAGATACATCCATCAGTTTTAATACGGCATACGGGCTATCGTTGTGACTTTTGACACATTGGCAAGCATTGTTATTCTATTGTGATGGGTTAAACCCCTCACTGTTCAACCGTTTGGCCATGTCCGTAATTACCACAGGGTCGCATCGTCCGCATAGAGAAACCAGCCATAAGGTTGATCTATCAAAAGACTGTTGACCGAGCTAGGTTGGCTGTTGATCGTGTTAAAGCGCACCTGAGGGAGTGCTTTAATACGGGCAATAGCCACACCCTAAAGAGTTAACGATATCGCCTTGGTCTGAGTTCGGGTCTTAGGCACAGGAAACACTGCAAGTCTGGAGTCAAACCCCGCACGATGGCAAGGCTCTCCATCGGTTTATCTGGTTTTATCGCTATTTAGGTTCTGTCCTAATACATGTAGGGCATGGATGTTCTTGCAGCGGAGCTGCACGCAGTTTAGAGCCTCTTAGCGATCGACTTGTCCTATCAACTTGTTCTAGAGAAAATCATGGATTGAATAGGCGATCGCCCCTCTCTGAAGCAGACGACCTTAATCCCTTGTTCAAAGGATGTTCTCTACTGGCGAGATGAGAAAACTCTGGACAAAACTTGGCGGAACACACGTCTAACGGAACACACGACTGAAACGGAGACAGGGCTCAGGATTTTCAGGCAGGTAAGCGACAGAAACAGCCTAGTCCCCGCTATTAACCGAAGGATTCCCATTGCGCTACCGCAATATTGCTTAGACCATAGCACTATTTCTTTTTTTTATATTCAAGATATTCAAGAGCGTTATTTCATCTCCATAGCGTAAGGCTGAAATAACGCTAGATCCTGCTGCTCACGCTGCGAGTAGCAGGGTTTGGGTATTTGCCGAACTAGCGTTCATATCAGGATTCAGCAACGCCAAACATCGATATAAGATTTAACTGTTTCCAATAATTAAAATGGTGAATATTCCAGCGAGAAATAAAAGCCATATTCTTGCAGACTGTTGCCTGATCGCTCAAGACGAACGAGCGGAATACCGTAATCGAGGCGAGCCGAGAAGCGATCAGACTGTTGCCACAGCAGACCAACCCCAAGCCCCGCCAGTGTGCTCGGTTGATTTGTGCCGGTAGTGATCGCGCGGGTGCCCCCCCAAGTCGTCCCAATATCCACAAACGGCACAATCTGTAATCGACTGTCGGTGCGGGGCGATCGCACAATGGGCAACCGCACTTCTGCCGACAGAAACGCCCCGTTGTCGGTCAGCAAGGCATCTTGACGATACCCCCGCACCGAGCGCACACCGCCCAGCCCAAACTGCTCCTGCGAGAGCAGCGGCCTATCCGCTAACTGCACATCCCCCCGCAGCAGCAGCAGCGCATCAGGAGCCAGCACCCGCACCCACTGCCCTTGCCCTCGCCATGAGAAGAAGCGGCTGTCGGGGTCCTCGTCATTAATCGTGGAGTTCAGCAGATTTAGCCCTAGGCTAAACTGCGATCGCGCTGCCAACACATGACGACTGCTGCGCTGGGTCCAGTCCTGAAAAAAACGCACTGCTGTGACACGGGTTGCGCCATCCGCATCGGCACCGAGGCTAGGGAATCCCAGCAAATCATCATCCCCCGGTAGCCGAAATTGAGTTTGGCTTCGTTGATAGGAGCCCGTCAGTCCCAGGGCGAATTCTTCGGTCGGGGTTTGGGATAAGGGTTGCCGTAGACTCACTTCATAAAACTGCGCGTTGGATTGAATATCGAGCCGGTTAAATGGTTCGGTGATCACGTTGCTCCCCGAGAAGCTTGCCCCAACTCGCAGTGTGCCATTGCGAGGATTCAGCGGCAGGGTGTAGCTCGCATCTACCGCGTTGCTGCCATCGGTGTTGCTATAGCCCAAGCTGACGGCATCGCCTAGTCCCAGCAGGTTAGCGTGGTTCAGCTCTAGCTGACGGCGAAAACTACCCACTGTGGGCGATCGCCCATTATTCGTCAGCAGCATTGAGGTAAACGGATCCGCTTCCACCACGCTCACTTCTAGCACATTGGCACCAGGCCGCACCCCCGCCTGCAAATCTGCCGAAATCGACTCAATGAGCGGATCGAGTTGCAGCAGCTGTAGCCCCTCTAGCAAGCGATTGACATTCAGCGGCGTCGCACCCGCCAATGCCAGCCGACTGCGAACATACCCCGCCTGCAGCCGACGATTGCCCGTCACATTGATCTGCTCTAATGCGCCCTCAATCACCTGCACTGTCACCACTCCATCTGTTAACACTTGCGGTGGAATGAACGCGCCAGAGCTGACATAGCCTTGATTGACATACAGCTGTGTGATGGCAGAACGCACCTGCAGCACCTCAGCAAAGGTAAGATCTCGCTGCTCAAATGGCTGCGTCACCTCCGCAAAATCGGCCTCACTAAACACCGTGCTGCCCAACACCCGAAATCCCGAAACAAACACGCGATCAGGGATGTCAGTATCAGCTGGCGGTGGAGCCTCTGGTGCAGGACGCAGCAGATCCTCTGGGGAGGGTAAGGGCGGCACCGGCGCATCCGGCAAATCTGGCTCAGCAAACTCTGGCCGGGGGGGTGGCAAAATTTCTGGGATCGAGATACTTGGGGCAGGCACCTCAAACTCAGCAGGGGACTCGGGTGGAAGGTCAGGCGTCAAATCGGACGGTGGCGGCACGTCAGGAGGTGGAGTCTGGGCGATCGCGCCTGCCTCCATGCCCCATACCAACAGCACGGCCACCAGCCAAGGACATCGCACTAGCACCGCTGCCATTGCCATAGAGCCCTGATGGGAACGGGAACCCCTTGCTCTGCGCCACTGGCGCACCATCATGGATGGGGGATGGGCAGAAGGCCGCCCTAGATGCGCTGGAACACGAGGGGATGCGGTCACGATTAAAAACTCTCGGGGCAGGATTAAACGTCGCTAATAGCTTCGCAGCTTCCAACCCACATTCGGGAGAAATTCAGAGAATTTTTAACGTCCGCTTAAATTTAACGGGGGTCCGATAGGATTGGTTCAGCCCCCGGGGCGCGGGGCTGAACCAGCACTAAACCCCTCTGTCCGCGACGTGGGGAGAAGGGTTTTATGCAGGTGCCAAACTAACGTTGAATTTACTTTTCAAAGTGAATATAGCGCGTTCAATTTGATTAGACATTACGTCGCCAGACAACAGTAAACTTAAAATCCAGAGTGCTTCATTGCCGATAGTGCATGCTCTAAAATTTGGGGTTTTATAGGGGGCTGTCGCGTCACCCTTTCCAGAGGCCTAATTCACACAATCTTATCGATCCATTTAAAAGAGGTGCGATAAGATAACGCTCGTGTTAACCCACGTCAGAACCCAAAGCAGTCCTCAACTGGGCAAGAGTGGTGTGCTGTAGTCGGAACATCGCAGGACGACAGTCAGTCAAATTAAATCAGCTCACTTAATTGAACATAACCACGGTCTTTATGCTATGCGGGTGCTTAGCAACATGTTCTTGGCATCGCCTTTAAAGATGGAGCGTCAGTTAGGCGCTCTTGGTAGAAATTCGTGTTTTGAGGCAATGTTTCACTGTGTAAAACTCGGATTTAGCCTGTGGAGCTGATTAAGAAGCAAACCCTTGAGCTATTCCTACTTCTTATTAAATGCCCAGCGTCTTTAAACTGGCCAGATCAGTTGGGCTAGTATTCTAGATGCTTCGCTATGAGAGTGGTTAGACAGCTTAAGAGATGAAGCACTAATCAAGGCAACCTCAATCGACACGAATCGCTTGACCTCGTTCTGAGAGGGGGACGATGCTCATGCTTATTCCCTTAGAGATCAAACCCAAAGGGCATCAACCCCTTCGCAAAAATCACCTTTGTTCGCTTGGATGTAGTTTGTTTGATGGGTCGTTTTATTTTTCGCATTTGCTGTGGATTGCTGGCGGTCATCGTTGCTGGCATCTTAATCGGTTCAACAGCATTTCAGCCTGCTCAAGCCCAGGCATCTCCCTACTGCCAATTGACCGAGGCAGAGATTGCCCAAAAGGACGCCCTGCGAGACACGGCGCTGCAGGGCGATCGCGACAGTCAAGATAGCTATCGACGGCTAGTGGCTGATCATCGCGATCGCCTGCGTCGATGCCGCCGCGAGAGTTGGCTGCGCACCCAAGCGCTATGGATTCGACTTTATCCCTGCGACGCTAACCCTGGCGCCTTGGAAGCCTTGCTGGATCACATGGTGAACCGCGGCTATAACCAGGTGTATGTAGAGGTATTTGGCAGTGGTCAAGTGCTGCTTCCACGTGACGACAACCCTACTCCTTGGCCATCTGTCGTGCGCAATGACGCCAATGGCTCTACCGATTTACTCAAAGAGGTGATTGATAAGGGACGTGATCGAGGGCTAGAAGTTTATGCCTGGTTGTTTGGCATGAACTTTGGCTACAGCTACGCCCAAAACCCCAATCATCAAAACGCTCTGGCCCGCAACGGGCGTGGACAAAACAGTGCTGATTTCTTGATCGCCGGAAATCTGCAAGGGGGTGAAATCACCGGAGAAGAAGAAGTCTTTATTGACCCCTACAGCAACCAGGCTAAGCTCGACTATTACACCCTGGTGCAGGCAGTTCTACGCCGCCGTCCCGATGGTGTTCTATTTGATTACATCCGTTATCCCCGTGGCAATGGCGGCGATTCTGTGGCAGGGCGTGTGCAAGACTTGTGGATCTATGGCTCGTCCTCGCAGCAGGCGCTGCTCCAGCGCGCCACTAACCTGAGTGGACAAGAGATCATTCGGCGTTTTTTGAGCCGGGGCAGCATCACAATGCAAGACGTGAACGACCTAGCAGAGCGATTTCCTCAGGATGAACAGCCGCTCTGGCAGGGCATTGCTCCCGACCCGGCTTATGCCTTAGCGGCTCCAGAGGCACGACGTCCGTTTTTGCAAACTCAGTTATGGCAGTTGGCCGTAGCCCATGCCTTCCAAGGCGTATTGGATTTTGTCGCGATGGCAGCGGCTCCCGTGCAGCAGCGTAACCTGCCTGCTGGGGCAGTCTTTTTTCCAGAGGCTAATCAGGCTGTGGGCAGCGGAGGGTATGATTCACGCCTCCAGCCGTGGGATCGGTTTTCAGGTGCGCTGCAGTGGCACCCGATGGCCTATGGCACGTGTGGCAATACCAGCTGCATTGTGTCTCAAGTGCAGCGCGTCTTAGAACGGGCACCTCGGGGCACTAAGGTGATACCAGTCTTGGCAGGCACGTGGCGGCAGTCGGTGCGTAACCGTCCGCCGCTAGAAGCACAGATGCAGTCCATTCACGCCGCTGCGCCCCAAATCGACGCTATCAGCCACTTTGCCTACTCGTGGCAAGAGCCAGAGTCAGATCGCGATCGCAAGTTTTGCCGATTGCGATAGACAGGCTAGTAGGGAGGAGAACCGTCCATTTCAGACCCTTGCGCGAGCCCACGCCCAGGCCAAAACCGTCTATTCTAGAAAATAGCGTTAACACAACGTTACACAAAGTCTGAATTTCGTCTGGATGAGGGGTGATGCTGAAAGGCTAGGTTTTTCGGGACACTGCTCGATACCTAGTCTAGGCTTTGCACAAGCAGACGTTTGGTTGGGCGATCGCCGTATTTGCATGGACGAGTTATGAAATGTATTATTCATCGACGGGCTGAGTTCTCAGCCAGCCATCGCTATTGGCTCCCCGAGTTGAGTGAGCGCGAAAATATTGAGCGTTTTGGGCCATGCACCCACGCGCCAGGCCATGGGCACAACTACGTTCTCTACGTATCCATGGAGGGCGAGTTGGATGAGTATGGCATGGTGCTCAACTTATCAGATGTAAAGCAAGTGATTAAGCGGGAAGTGACCAGCCAGCTTAACTTTGCCCATTTGAATGACGTCTGGGAAGAGTTCCAAACAATCTTGCCGACCACTGAGGCGATCGCCCAAGCTATCTGGCATCGCCTAGCACCGTACCTACCTATAACAAATATCCAAGTCTTTGAACACCCAGAACTCTGGGCTGACTATGAGGGACATAGCATGAGCGCCTATCTCACCATCAGCACCCATTTCAGCGCGGCCCATCGATTAGCGCTACCCCATCTCACTCTGGAACAAAATTCAGAAATTTATGGCAAGTGTGCCCGAGTGCATGGGCATGGGCATAACTACCATTTGGAAGTAACGATTCAGGGCGACATCGACCCACGTACTGGGATGCTGGCCGATCTGGTTGTGTTTCAGAATGCGGTGAATGAGTTCGTTGTTGAACCCTTTGACCACACCTTTTTGAACTATGACATTCCCTACTTCGCTGAAGTAGTGCCTACTGCAGAAAACATCGCCGTCCACATTCGAGATTTGCTGGACGCCCCGATCCGTTCTATCGGAGCAAAACTGCATAAAGTAAAACTAATTGAAAGCCCCAACAATTCAGCGGAAGTGTATGGGTTGCCTTTGAAGGAATCTGCTGTTACGTATCAGCAAGAGCCAGCCACAGCAAGGGCTTAACGCTGCATAGAGCGCAACAAGCACTAAGCGAAGCGCTATCTTTGGTGCTACACCAAAGATAGAAGTTGAACTTGTTCGACCTGCCTATTCTAATCTGACGTGAATTCGATGCCGTAGCTTTAGCCCCTGCAAATTACAGATCCCAATGACTACTTACAGTCTCATTTTCGGGGTTTGAATCTTAGTCGATCTTTGATGCTTGAGGGAATTATTTCTCGATTGACTAGCAATGGATTTTCGATGCGATGCAATTCACTCTATTGCTATTGCACATTGTCAGTCTGGTTTATTAAATGCCGCAAGTGAGCATTACTCTAGTAGTCATTGGTTAGGAACTTATGGGCACCTCGATTAATTGCCTCATTGATAATCTTGGGAGCCCAGAACCACTGGAATCTCATTGCCATTCTCAACAAGATTTGTATTTTTCGAGGTGCCCTTATGCAATTTATCTCATCACAGCTCGTAGGCTTCGCAAGTAAGCACTACATACTTTAGGGTTTAGGGCACCTCGAAAAATAGATTTACCGATAGCTGAAACTCTTGGAGTCTCGTAGGCGATTCTCAATAATTTGGCTTATTCTCAATAAATTTGAATTAATCGAGGTGCCCTTTAGCATTAATCGAAAATATTAGTGCAGCGAATGATAGACGATCCTAGCGCCGAGTTCGAGGCGCTCTGCTATGACCCTTGTCTTCTACTAAGATTCCTAACAAAAGAGGTGCTCTCCAGTGATGGAGAGCACCTCTTTTGCTGTGCATGATGGCTAGAAAACTAATCTCAGCAGACAATCGATTGCAAACGACTAACCGTTGATAGCAGGTGCAGTCAGCGCCACAGGGGTCGCCT
>JBGTOF010000112.1:0-9074 GCA_041742695.1 Elainellales cyanobacterium
CGACTGCTAGAACAAACCCACGTGCGCGTGTTGGGCTATCGCCCCAGCGCGCATCTCTATCCTTGGGTAGACTTGCAGCCGAATCTAAAGCTGCGCAGCATTTATTCACAGCTAGAATTTAGCCCAGAGCAAATCATTCAAGAATCACTGCGGATGGAGCGTCTGCGTGCAGAACGGCTGCGCGAAAAGATCGTGAAGGAAGGCCTGACAGAAGAGCAGATTGCAACCGAAATCGAGCTGCTAGAATCGCTGCTGCCGTACAACTGCGAACATGTGGTGCCCCAGTCGTGGTTTGACCGGGGCCAACCGATGCGGGGAGATTTACACCACTTGTTTACCTGCGAGAGCCGCTGCAATTCGTTTCGCGGCAATCAGCCCTATTTCGATTTTCCCGATTATGGCGAGACGATTCGTACCGACTGTGGCAAAGCAGTAGGTCGCCTGTTTGAGCCGGAATCAGGCAAAGGTGAGGCGGCACGGGCTACACTCTATTTCCTGCTGCGGTATCCCGGCGATATCAACAATACTAGTCAAGAATATAAGGCGGAAAGTCTGCAGATTCTGCTGACCTGGCACCGCCGTTTTCCGGTCACAGATTATGAACGGCATCGCAATGGGGCGATCGCCCGTCCATCTCGCCAGGGCACGCGAAATCCACTCATCGACTTCCCAGACTGGGCCGATCAAATTGAGTTTGCGCAGGGCTTGGGCCACTAGCCCCCGCATAACAATCCAACCCAACTCAAAGATGTAGCGCTTGATGCGCTGGCTTGAGAGTTTATTTTTGTGATCACCCTATCGGTTGTAAGACCAGAGTGATGATGATGACTATTTATTGTGAAGGCACCCTAGCGCAGCCAGGATGCCTTCACAATAAATAGTCCAGCAAATGTGTCAAGCACGCATTCTACTGCAGTGCCTCTGCACCACCCACGACTTCCAAAATTTCTTGGGTAATCGACGCCTGACGCGCCTTGTTGTAGGAAATCGTAAGGCTCGAGATTAACTGGGAAGCATTATCGCTAGCATTATTCATCGCTGTCATCCGCGCTGCCAGCTCGCTAGCTGAAGACTCTTGCAGAGCCCGAAGCAGTTGATTATTGAGGTAGAGAGGCAACAGAGCATCTAGAATCTGCACCGGATCTTGCTCAAACAGCATATCTTGTGGCAAGGCCGTCAGCGTAGAGGACGCGACCTTTTCGCGCTCTACTTGGAAAGTGCCAGCGCGACTGGTCAAGCGAAAGATCTCATCGTCTTTTGGTTCTAACCCTTGGGGATCAAGCGGCAACAAGGTCTGTACCACTGGGCGAGAACTCACCAGCGACACAAACTTGGTGTAGATCAATTCAACCCGATCCACTTCTTCCGACAAAAAGAGGGAGAGTAACTCATCCGCAATTTTAGAGGCTTCTTCTGCAGTAGGCACCTGCTCCAGTCCCGTAAAAGATGCCACAATTGGCTGATCGCGGCGCTGGAAGTACTGCACAACCTTGCGGCCTACCAGCACCAGCTTGTAGTTGATGCCATCTTTGGAAAGTTCTTTGGCCCGAGTTTCAGCCCGTTTGATAATGCTGCTGTTGTAGCCACCACAGAGGCCGCGATCGCCCGAAATAACCAACAGTCCTACGGTTTTCACCTCTCGCTGACGCAGCAAGGGCAGGTCAGCATCTTCAAACTTCAGCCGAGTTTGCAGGTTAAACAGCACCTGAGCCAGCCGATCGGCAAAGGGGCGGGTTGCCAGCACCTGTTCTTGGGCACGACGAACTTTAGCCGCTGCCACGAGGCGCATCGCTTCGGTGATCTTGCGCGTATTTTTAACGGATTTGATGCGATCGCGAATGGCTTTGAGATTTGGCATAGGGTCTTACCTTAAATCGCTGAGGACTAGCACACAGAAGTCGAGCCAATGAGTGAACCCCACCGACTCGACTTCTGCAGCAATATTAGACAGAAGCCATGAAGGTCTTAGTGAAATCGGCGATCGCACTCTTCAGTGCTTCTACCGCCTCATCCGTCAACTGCTTCTCAGCGCGGATAATCTCACCAAACTTAGGGGCACTGGTTTTAAGGTACTCCCGCAGACCCTTGGTAAAGGCTGTCACCTTTGCAACCGGCACCTGATCCATATGGCCGTTGATGCCTGCATAGATAATGGCGACCTGCTCTTCTAACGGCAATGGTGCTGAGGCAGGCTGCTTCAGCAGTTCCTGCAATCGTGCGCCCCGCGCCAACTGGTTCTGAGTGGCTTTGTCCAAATCAGACGCAAATTGAGCAAACGCCTTCAGCTCATCATACTGAGCCAATTCCAGCTTCAACTTACCGGCAACCTTCTTCATCGCCTTAGTCTGTGCTGCTGACCCCACGCGTGACACTGAAATACCCGCGTTGATTGCAGGGCGAATGCCAGAGTTAAACAAGTCAGACGATAGGAAGATCTGACCGTCGGTAATTGAAATCACATTGGTAGGAATGTAAGCTGACACGTCCCCCGCCAAGGTTTCAATAATCGGCAACGCTGTCATGCTGCCTTCGCCGAGGGCAGGACTGAGCTTGGCGGCTCGCTCTAGCAAGCGCGAGTGAAGATAGAACACGTCGCCAGGGTAAGCTTCACGACCAGGGGGACGACGCAAGAGCAGCGACATTTGGCGGTAGGCTTGAGCATGCTTAGACAGGTCATCGTAGACCACCAGCGTTGCCTTGCCCTTATACATAAAATATTCGGCAAGGGACGCCCCGGTGTAAGGCGCAAGGTATTGAAGCGCTGCTGCATCGTTGGCATTGGCATCCACCACAATGGTGTAATCCAATGCGCCCCGATCCTCAAGCACCTGCACCACCTGAGCCACAGTCGACGCTTTCTGACCAATGGCCACATACACGCAAACCACGTCCTGCCCTTTTTGGTTCAGGATCGTATCCACAGCGATAGTGGTTTTGCCGGTTTGGCGATCGCCAATAATCAGCTCCCGCTGGCCTCGACCCACGGGGATCATCGCGTCAATGGCCGTAATCCCGGTTGCCATCGGCTCATACACCGACTTTCGGGCAATGATTCCGGGTGCAGGCGATTCAATGAGACGAGTTTCACTGGTTTGAATCTCACCTTTTCCATCGACCGGGCGACCGAGTGAATCTACCACCCGACCAATCATGGCATCCCCTACAGGAACAGCCGCAATCTTACCGGTGGAGCGCACTGCACTCCCTTCTTGGATGCCTAGACCCTGACCAAACAACACTACACCGACGTTGTCTTCTTCCAGGTTCTGGGCAATGCCAACTGTGCCATCTTCAAATTCCAGCAGTTCGGAGGCCATGACATTGTCTAGACCATAGACGCGGGAGATACCATCCCCCACCTGCAACACAGTGCCCACATTGGACACCTTTACATCTTGGTCATACTGCTCAATCTGCTGCCGAATAATGCTGCTAATTTCGTCGGGTCTAATTGCTACCATAGCTGCTATCTCTCGCTAACAATGAAGGACTAAATACTGCGGGACATACAAGGGTTGAAGGCCAGAGCAAACCAATCCAATAACGCTGAGTCACAAACAACGACATCCAGATAAGCGCTAGATGCTAGAAGACAGGCTGACCCCTAACCGACGCAGTTGCCCCCGCAAGCTAGCGTCAAACACCTGTGAACCCACTTGAATAATGACGCCGCCGATGAGGTCTGGATTGACCGACGTTTCTAGTTCAACCTGCTGTACATCCAGAAGCTGCAGCACTTTTTGGCGCACAGCCTCTTTTTGCTCGTCATTTAGCTCTACTGCTGAGGTCACTTCTGCCAGAACCACCTGCCGCAGTTCGCGCACTAGTGACTGATACTGCTTACACACACCACCCAAGAACAGAACGCGGCCGCGATCTACCAGCAACCGCATGAAGTTCTGCATGGTGGGATGTACTTGATCGCTGCCAATTTGCTCCAGAACCGCCTTTTTAGCATCCACTGGCGTGAACGGATTAGCGAGAAACTGCTGCAATTCGCTAGAAGAATTAAAGAGATCCAGTAGGTAGGCCGCATCTTCGTTGAACTTGTCAACCAGATCTTGAGACTGGGCGATCGCCATCAGCGCCTGAGCATAAGGCTCAACCACTTCCTTTGCTACAGCACTTCCTTTCATTAGCGTCCTCCCAGAGTCGAAATACTGCGATCGATCAATTGTTGCTGAGCCCCGTCGTGCATCTGCGACTTAAGCTGTTCCTCAGCTCGGGCAACTGCCAAATCAGCGATGCGCTGCCTCAGCTCTCTGACAATTCGCTCTTGCTGAGAGTTGATGTCTTGAGCGGCCGAAGCCTGCATTCGCACCAGCTCGACCTCATTTTCAGCCAAAATGGCATTTCGAGCCTTCTCAGCCGTTTCTTCAGCCGCTGCCCGAATTCGATTCGCTTCTGATTTAGCCTGGGCCAGCTTTTGCTGTTCTTCTGCAAGTGCGGATGCGGCCTGCTTTTTACGGGTTTCGGCTTCTGTCAGCGCTACTTCAATCTGCGATCGCCGCTCTGACAAGGTCTTTCCTAAAAAACCACGGCCAAAATAAATCAAGACCCCAATAATAATGATCAAATTGATCAAATTAGTCTCAAGAATGTCGGCGTTCAGCCCGAATCCACCGGACTCTTCAGCCTCCGCCAGAAGAGGGGCGATCGCCGCCCCGACTGCGCTACCTATCCACATCAATCCAACCCCTAAACTATCCATTGACGGCAGCCCCGCAACAATACAGCTAACCTAGAAGCTAACCCAGCGACACACCACTCAAAATCTTTTGTAGAATTTGCTGACTCAGAGCATCTACTTGCTGCTCTAGCGACTGCATCGCTTCTGTCTTTTGCTGATCGAGCTCTTGCTGCACCTGCTCCCGCTGCACCTGCGCTTCCTGCTGTGCCTCAGCAACTTTAGACGACGCAATCTTTTGAGCCTCTCCTTGAGCCGATGCAATGACCGCCTGAGCCTGACGCCGCGTTTCCGCTAGTTCTTGCTCATACTGTTTCGCCAGGGCTTCCGCCTTCATCAAGCGCTCTTTCGCTTCAGCCTGACTCGTGCGAATGAGATTGTCCCGATCATCTAGAACCTTGCCAAGCGGCTTGTAAAAGAGGGCGTTGAGCAGAGCAACCAGAATCAAAAACTGAATTGCCATAAATGGCAACGTTGCATCAATATCAAACAACCCGCCCTTCGCCTCCTCAGCAGCAGCCTCAGCAACCAGAAGAAGAACAGAATGAATCATGATTTCAAAACCCCGTGTAAACCCGTGGGGCTAAACAAAATAGATGAACAAAACATGAGGGACGCAGGAGCGCCCCCCATCAAGGCCGTTAACCCTTACGCAAAGGGGTTGGCAAACAGCAGCACCAATGCCACCACCAAACCGTAAATGGTAAGCGCTTCCATGAAGGCCAAGCTCAACAGCAGCGTTCCACGAATTTTTCCTTCAGCTTCTGGCTGGCGGGCAATCCCTTCTACAGCCTGACCAGCCGCGTTGCCTTGCCCGATGCCAGGGCCGATTGCACCCAGACCCACCGCTAGAGCAGCAGCCAAAACAGAAGCAGCAGCAATTGTTGAATCCATGTCGAGTTTCCTTACCTTTTCGTAAACTAAATGAATGGACAACGAACGTGAGTCAACCGTGCGCGATACGCACTACACTCAGTCTCGGAGCGTCAACCCTCTTCTCACATTCCGCAGAAGTCGAAGGGATTGACCTGAGCCCGAAACACTTTGCACGGCGGGGGCGTCGATTGTCAGTCGATCATCAACGAAAAGACAATCGAGCGCATCACCCACCCAGGCGCGACAGAGCGCAACCTCAAACCCCTAGTCGTGATGCTCCTCCATCGCTTCTCCGATGTAGGCTGCCGCTAGGGTGGCAAAAATCAACGCCTGAATAGCACTGGTGAATAGACCCAGCGCCATTACGGGCAATGGCACAAACAAGGGCACCAAGAACACGAGCACAGCCACCACCAGCTCATCCGCCAAGATGTTTCCAAAGAGTCGGAAACTAAGGGAGAGCGGCTTGGTGAAATCCTCAATAATTTTGAATGGGATCATGAAGGCGACAGGTTGCACATAGTTACCGAAGTAACCCAACCCCTTCTTCCGAAAGCCTGCATAAAAGTAGGCTAGAGAGGTAAGCAACGCCAACGCAATGGTGGTGTTGATGTCGCTAGTGGGAGCAGCGAGCTCTCCCTCAGGCAGATGAATTAGCTTCCAGGGAATCAGCGCACCTGACCAGTTACACACAAAGATGAACAAGAAGAGCGTACCAATGAATGGCACCCAAGGACGATATTCTTTTTCACCAATCTGCGCTTTTGCTAGATCGCGGATAAATTCCAGCGCATACTCCATCAGGTTTTGCACGCCTGATGGAACCATCTGAACCTTGCGGGTTGCCAGCACCGATACGATAACCAGTAAGCCAATGACAAACCACGAGGTGAGCAACACCTGACCGTGGATATTAAAGTTGCCAAGATGCCAGTAGAACTGCTTCCCAACCTCTAGTTCTGCTAAAGGAGAAGCGTAAGTCAAGTTGAACATAGTCCCTATCGTCATGCGAGTAGCGTCTCCCCGGTCAAGGTAGGGGTGAATAACTCGGACATTAGTCGGAGTCCGGCAAGAGTGTCGTTTGCAACATATAAAACAGCAGGGCAGCCTTATAGGTGAGAAACCCTAAAAATATCGGAAGGATTTCAAGCTGATCCCAACGGGATGCCACTAAAACAACCCCAACCAATAGCGCCAGCCGTGTCTTGCTGATGGATTGACGCTCTCTGCCAAGCTGTTCAACGTTTCTAGCCAACATCCTCAAGTAAACCACACCAACGGATGCCCCGATTAGATAATTTAAGGCAAGGTTGATGGAATAAAAAATCCACACAGTCACAAAAACAACACCCGTAAACAGGAGCGTCATTCGCAACAAATTCTGCTGAAGTTGATAAAACTCCTGCATGGATGAATTTGGTGTGGATGACTCAGCACCAGATGATTCTGGTGGCTGTTCTGATATCTGCAATGCGGTTTCAGATGATGTATCTGGTAAGCTCATCGATTTAGAACCTGTCCAGACGAATGGCTCAGTCACGATTGACCAAGACAGATCATATCACCGACAGGTAACAATACTTAATGGGTTCACTTGCTCATTTTTGGCTATCTTTTTTTTGACCTGGGGTGAGCAGAATCAAGTGCCGCTGCCAGAGCGATCGCACCTGATCTAGCGGCAGCAAGACTTCTGAGCAGAGTTGCTCAACGGTGCAGGTGCGGTTGCCGTCGCAGCCTTTCAAAAATTTCCACTCGATCTCTGTCAAATTCACAATCTGGTAGTCGTCATTGAACAGGCAACGGCTGTCCCAACCGTCCATGCAGGGGTGGCGTTCGGGAATTGCCGCAAGCAGATCGGCATCGGCATCCCAGGTGTATTTGGGCAAGGAGGGACGACCCAAGAAAAATTCGTAGTGGGCGATCGCCTCAGGATTTAGCAGTTCGATCAATCGATAGCGCTGCCGCTCGGGAAGCGCCTGAGCCCGCGCCAGCAGCTCAGGGTTTTGCCCTAGCAAAGCTGCGAGATCCCAACTGCGTGGGTTTGAGAAGCCCAAAAACTCTAGCTCAGAGGCGTCGATCAGCTCGAATAACGTTGAGATGTTGTAGTCAATTTCTTGGGGATGGACGTACATGTCAGCGAAGTTTTCATCCCGCTGATTTTCGAGCGACCAGCGCTCACGCTCGCGCTGCACGAGGCGATTGCTGGGAGGAAGCGCCGCAAAAACTTGCCGCCCGACTTGAACCCCGTCGCGGTAGTCGCCGCGCTGATCAGCTTGGAGCAGGGCGATCGCCTCCTGCATCAGTTTCACCTCCCAGCGCCCCAACTCGCTATAGACAAACACATGCATCAACCCTCCGGGCGCAAGCTTGCGGGCCAGTGCTTGAATGCCGCGAATGGGATCTGCTGTATGGTGCAGCACCCCGACGCAGTTGATCAAATCAAACTCACCCTCAAGCTGATCTGCATCAAACAAACTGAGCTGATGGAACGCCACCCGACTGGCCCCCGACCGCTGGCAACGCTCACGCGCTACCGCCAGCGCGCCAGCGCTTAGGTCAATCCCGGTCACCTGTGCTTGAGGATTAAGGTGCACTAAATATTCCGTCCCCACTCCGGTGCCGCACCCTGCATCTAAAACTCGCACCGATTCACGCTCGGGTTTGCGTCCCAGACAAGCGCTGTAGGCGGCCAACCAGTTCCAGCGCCAGTTGTAACCCGGGGGGGGCTCGTCAAGCAGCGGCTCTGGCGGAAACGGGTAGGTGTCATAGAGCTTAGCGACCGCTGCGCTAACCGCCGCGGCATGGGTGGTCTCAGAATTGGATTGAGAGTGGGAATAAGCCATAGCAAACAGTAACCTGGCAGTAACTCAGTGGGCGATCGCGCATGTCTGAGTCTAGCCTGCAGGCACCATCAAGAGCGAGAGATAGCCGTCATCCATAAAAAACGTGAGTTCGACAGCGTTGGTTTAATCCCGCGCTGCAAGGCTAATCCGTGCCGCAGGTTAGGCATTTGCCGGACTGGCGTTAAAAAAAATTGGGTCGAACCTTGCGCCATATCGTTGCGAGGGCGCATTCGGCCTAACCCACTGCTACGGTGCTTAAGTGGGCGATATCAGGGCACCAGCAGCCTCGACCGAGCCCTTGTGCATGTCACCCATACGCTGTAGCTCTGCAGATCTTGGGAGACTGTGACCACAGACAATCGGTTTTGACGAGCCAGATCATGGGCCGCTTGAATCGTAGACAGTCGCTCAGCTACCCCATATTGAAGCGATGATGGCTCTGTTTTGGCAGAGGGGTTGGCTGTGGCACACTGGTGCGGTTAGCCTAGCCAGAGCAGCGTCCCAATGAACAGGGCGATCGCCCCCAATGCTAGCCACACAAAGCCGTTATCTTGCGTGTTGACCTGACTTGGGTCGATGGGGTCTTCGGGCAGGCGATAGAGCACAGGGGGGGCAGGCGGCGGGGGCGATTTGGCCGCGGCGGCAAAGCGGCGGGGGCGATCGCCCAC
>JBGTOF010000116.1:0-19878 GCA_041742695.1 Elainellales cyanobacterium
TCCAAGCATGGCTGCAGAGGTGCGAGCCTTACGATTGACTCCTGATGAAGTCTGCTTAAGTTGCTCCATCGAAACTGTGTCATACAAGTCCGCATGGAGAACAGGCTTAACCTTCTGCGGGAATGCGCGTCTCAAAGAAAACCTCCTTGTGAGCGGCGTATTGAATCATTCAACAGAGAACAGTTGCAGGGCGCTGGATACATTAGCCTTTAAACCAAGGACAGTAACTGGACAGCGATGTCGGATGACTAGGTAAGATTACCTTGATCATTTGGCTTAGACAAGCTTACATCAGTCTCTCAGAAAATCAATACATGACCGCGAAGTGGAAATGAACCAATCAGCAAAACATTAGGCGGGCAAATTGACAACCCACAAATCTTAGCTGAACAAACAGCCGTCAGACTCAGAACTATCGCAATTGCTTTGTAAGTTTTGCGAACACTCGGTAACAGAATCAGGTTTGTATCCTGAAAGGCTAGTGCTTGTCAATCCTTTAAGAATTTGCAAAGTTGACTCTAATGCCTGAATGCTTTGACAGGAAAGGAATTGAGGAATGTATTTTAATTTCAAAATCAAGGGGCGATCGCTCCAGATTACAGCTTCCCAATACCCTCTCAAACAGACTAAAATCAGCGGTTTGACCTCAGTTGGGCTTAATAATGATGCTCCCTATGACAGCTCTAAGCTCAGCTATTTTTTGAAATGTTGATGAAGACACGGGCAAGAGTCTATCCCGATCAAGGGTGGGTTAAACTCCGCAACTGTACTGAAGATAAGCCTCTACTTCGATAGAGATTTCTTATGTGAGAAGAGTCGCTTTCGTATTCCAGACTACTGCAGATTGCAGCAGGCTCACGGATTTAATAGTTTTCAGAGATTATAGGTCTAAGGCATTATTGGAAGACGCTGAAACACCCATCCACTAACCCTTAGGAGTGAATGGTTAGTCATAAGCATTTCGGACAGCTTATTCAACGATGAATAATGCTTCGGCACCAGACAACCCTGTGGTGTTGAGCCTGTAGAGTGCTAATTCTATTAAGTGGCCTCTAGGGGCCAAAGCGTTTCCCGTCGGGAGCGTTCGGAGATCGTTTCGTTTTAGAGTAACCCCAACTGCCGGCGCGACTCAAACAGGCCAATAGCAACGCTCACCGAGAGATTGAGGCTGCGGACTCCTGATTGTGCCATGGGGATGTGGAGCGTAGAGGTGCATTCTTGCAGCACTGACTGGGGCAACCCAGCAGTTTCGCACCCAAACAACAGCCAGTCGTCGTCTCTATAGGGCATATCGATATAGCTACAGACTCCAGAAGTGCTAAACCCGAGCCATCGCCCTCCGAGAGTGCAGTGATGGGTTCTGAATGCATCAAAGCAGGCATGATAGTGCAAGTTGACGTGCTCCCAATAATCGAGCCCTGCGCGCTTTAGGTAGCGATCGCTCAGCTCAAACCCCAAGGGGCCTACCAAATGGAGTTCTGTGTCAGTTGCTGCACAGGTACGGGCAATATTGCCCGTGTTGGGGGGAATCTGTGGATTAACGAGAACAACTCTAGGCATTACTTCATCGTTAAGCAGTGTTAAGCAATCGATCAGCTTTGAGCAAAACCAGCGGGAGTAAGTATCACAGGTTTCTCAGAGCAGCGCCTGTGAAGGGACTTTCTAAGCGCTGCTCGTTGCAGTGCAAGTATTTGATAAGCACTCAACGATAACTGAGTCGGGCTGAGTCATCTCTCCAGTGCCAGCATCTCTTGTTTCGCAACGGTCATCTACCGCAGGAACCATAGATTTTGTTTATATTTCGTCTTGATGGGGGTTGCAATTCAGTGAAACCCTCTAAAGCATCAAAATTACTGATTCTATCGCTTTCAATTTATCAGGTATGCCTATATTTCTTTAGCACGTTGTAGAGGCATAGTTCGTTATGTCTAGGCTTGGCTCAGCTTTTTGAGCCGATCACATGGCTCTGAATAGCCCCAGATGGGTTCTGGGAGAGATAAAACTGCGAAGGCTATGTAGGTTTTAGGAGATGGGAAATTAAAAACATCCCGGTATGACGAGGGAATTTCGGACAGAGAAAGGTCTTGTATTTCCTATGCCTAGTCCTATATGTGTCCGCGCTTGCCGTGATTTTGGCTCTGCTAAGGCAGCCCATGCCTGAATGCCAGCCCTTTGCCTGATGCTGCTTAGGCCAGGCATAGGCAGTAATGGTGCAACCTGTGTTAGGGATGCACCACTACTGCTGTTAACGTCAGGCCCATCCATTGGTCAGCTGAACATCCGGCATTCAGCTGATCCTCTGGCATGTAGCCCAGGTTCTTTAGCTTTGCAGTGACGGTGCTTTGTACGCTTGGGCTTGCTGTAGAGCTTCTACAATCTGCCGAACTGCAGCCACCATGGCAATGTCGCTGTTGAGCTGGTTGATGGCGGAGCCAATGCCAATGCCCGATGCGCCAGCGGCGATCGCCAGAGGTGCGGTTACGCTCGATAGCCCAGAGGCGCACAACACCGGAACATCGACGACGCGAGAAATTTCGTAGGCAGCGGCTAGGGTCGGCGCAGCCTTTTCAATGAGCCCCAGCGTTCCTGCACTGCGGGGCTGGCTGCTGGTGCCCCCTTCTGTTTGAATAATGTCTGCACCCGCGTTGACCAGAGCCTCGGCCAGATGCACTTGCTGATCGAGTGGCAAAATGTGCGGCACCGTAACCGACAGGGTGATGTGGGGCAGCAGGTCACGGGTTTGATGCGTTAGCGCTAGCACCTCGTCGGCCTCAAACCGTCGGCCCAAGGCGTAAAACGCATCAAAGTTGCCAATTTCAATTAAGTCAGCCCCAGCAGCCACGCAGTCTACAAAGCGGGCGGGCTCAACGGCTGAAACACAGATGGGCAGGTCAGTTAGGGACTTTGCTAGGCGCACCAACTCAGCACTGGCAGCAATGTCTACTAGCGTAGCGCCGCCTTGATCAGCAGCCCGCACGACTGCGGCGACCCGATCAGCGTTGTGATTGGTTAAGCCACTAATCACCTTGAGCGCATTACCTGCGGCAAACGCAGCGCGAAGTGTGGGATGAAGTGTTGTCATGAGAAGTCCTCAATGTCGGCATAGTACGGATTATTCTGCCACACTCCACTGACCTACGGTCAGTCTGACGGCCAGTTAGTCTTGAATGGGGGGCCGCACTTGAAACGTGCCATCAGGATTGCGAATAAAACTACCGCCGAGAGCTTCGATTCGCTGTGCAGCGTTGTCTTGGGTGGTGGAATCGGGCGCCGTTTGCAGCACCATCAGCCATGCGGAGAATTGGGCATAGTTGCTATCGGGGTTGGTAATCAGAAATGCAGCGGTTTGGCGAGAGATGTCGGCAGCCACAGCACTGTCGGGCAGTCCTGAGGTTTCTGCCCAGTTGGCGGCGGTCTCAAACGACTGCCGCGCGGCAGATGCATTGCCAAGAAACAGCAGTTCGTCGATGCCTTTGTAACGCCAAAGCAGATAGGACTCCGGGGGAAAGGTGGGAGACATGCGCTCTAGCCCTTGGTTCAATAGTTGAACAGTGCGCTCAGGCTGGCCGGCGTATTGACTCGTGCTGGTGGAAATATATTGATACGTCCGCGTAAAAAACGGATCATTTTTCACGATGATGTCAAAATACTTGGGACTGAGGCTGTAATCGGTGCGGGCGCGGGCTTCGGTGTCGCCAAAATATTGCAAAAAGTTGAGAAATGTCCAATTGGCAATCAGGTTGCCCATGCCAAAACTTGGGAGCGATCGCACCACGTCTAAGCTGGCGGCTTCGGCAGCAAGCTGACCCTGGAGTTCTGACAGGGGTACGGTTTCGCTCGGGTTTTGCAGCCGCCGCAGTTGAGGCACTTGGAGCAGGGCGATCGCCCCGATACAGCCTGCAATCAATAGGGCGATCGCCCCATTGGCTTTGACGATTCGCTGGAGTTGGATGCGTGCTGCCGAATCTTGCGCCATGGGTGAACAGGGTTGAGTTAACGGGTAAAGAATAGATCGGGTTGCGAGAAGTCTGCTGCGGCAGACCCAGAGCTGCTGTTTCCTCTAAAGTCTGTAGATGATACACAGACCGCGTTTACAGATGTTTCTATCATAGGCAAGAACCGCAGAGTCTGCGGTGTCAGGAATGGGCGATCGCCCCACCCTAATGGCCTGCATAGCAAACGAGTCACAGTTAAGCCACAGTGAGATTCGGTCAAGGCGATCGCCCCCGTGGTAAGTCTTGTTAGTATCAAGGGCATCCTGGGTTCGGGGTGCTCTGGCATGGGGTTGGCCGTGGGCGGGTGCTGCCGCACCACCCGTGTTGATCCTTCAAAACTCGCACTAGGCGACCTATCAGAGAGAAAAGCGTATGCTGCGCGTTGATATTGGCTGCGGAGACTCCAAACCCGACGGGTATGTAGGGGTCGATATTCACCCCGGCCCAGGGGTCGATAGTGTGGCAGATATCAGCCAGCGCCTGCCGTTTGACGACAACACCGTGGATGAGCTGCGCGCCTATGACGTGGTGGAGCATTTGCCCGACCGGCTTAACACCATGAACGAGATCTGGCGGGTGTGTAAGCCAGGAGCGAGGGTCGATATTTACGTGCCGTCTACAGATGCCAGAGGCGCGTTTCAAGACCCTACCCACATCAGCTTTTGGAACGTTCACTCCTTTTATTACTTTTGTTTGGAATATGCGGCGTACTATCGCCTGTGTCGCAAGTATGGCTTTCATGGGGCGTTTCGTATTGAGTCACTGCAAGATGTCACCTCGGCTCCCGATGTTATTCATGTTCACGCTCTGCTAGAGGTGGTGAAACCGCCGCCCCAACTGGTCAACAATCAACTGGTGTGGGTGGATGAACCCCAGCGATCGCCCTATCGGTTTCCGGCGATCGCCCCGCTGACGACCCCAGGTGCTGCCCGACCGTTTTGGTCTGTCATGATTCCGGTGCACAATCCAGCGCCAGCGCTGCTCAACGAAACGCTGAGCACGGTGCTAAACCAGCCTGCTGTGGCTGAGATGCAGATCGAGCTAGTGGATGATGCCTCTGTGGATGTGGATGTGGCCGCGCTTGTGCAGGCGGTGGGGAGCGATCGCTTGTCGTATCATCGGCTGCCGCAGCATCAGGGGGCGATCGCCACGCTCAACACCTGTTTACAGCGAGCCCAGGGCCAGTGGGTGCATCTGCTGCATCCCGGAGATTTGGTGCTGCCTCAGTTTTATACCCAGTTGAGAGCTGGGATTGAGTCCTCACCCCAGGCAGTTGGCGCGGCTTTCTGCCGTCACGCCCATATCGACGATCAGCGTAATCAGCGCTACCTGTCAGAGCAAGAGCAGCCCACTGCCGGAATTTTGCCCCGCTGGCTAGAGCGGATTGCGGTGGCGCAGCGGGCGCAACTGCCCTCGCTGGTGGTGAAACGGGCCACCTACGAGGCCATGGGTGGCTTTTTGCCCGAGGCGGGCACCGCTGCAGATTGGGAGATGGCCAAGCGCATCGCCGCTCGCGCGCTGGTTTGGTATGAGCCGCAGCCCCTGGCCTGCTATCGGCTGCGATCGCCCGCAACCTCCCAGCCGCTCAACGATACCTGCCGCGCCATCGACATTGCCGAAACCTATCTTCCCGCTGCCCTAGCAGCACCCCTCTCGACCCAAGCCCGCGATCACTATGCGGCTGGGGCGATCGCCGCTGCCCAGCAGTGGTTTAGCCGAGGAGACTGGCCCCGGGCGATCGCCCAGCTTCAGGACAGCCTGCAATGCAGCCAGTCTGACGCGGTAAAAGATACTGTGATTCAGGTGATTCGGCAGCTTGACCTGCCCACCCTAAGCGACCCGGCCTTGCTGAATCTGTCGCGCCAGCTCACAGCCCTGCAACAATCAGGGCACAACCCCGAACTGCTGACCGAGATCAAATCAGTTCGCGATACCGTGGCCCAACAGCTGCTGAATCTGCAGGATGATCAGCTCGAAACAGCCTACGCCAATGCCTTAGGAAAAGCGCACCAGCTGCTGGTTCAACATCGGGTGAAGTGATTTGACATGGGGCAAGACGTTCGCCGAAGGGCGTCGATTACTATTAATTATCCAATTAATTTAATCTTCAAATAAATTGCCCCATGCACCGTCGCCACCCGCCATCCCGCACCTGCTCGCCCGTCTCTCGCACTTCTTACTCCCCACCCCTACCCTCTTCCATGACCGCCACTCATACCCCCTCCCCAGATTGTCTTGCCGACCTTCAGCATCGGGTCAAACAGGGACTCGATCAGCCGCAGGCCGTGCAAGCGCTGCTGGCGGCGATGCTCTACGCCTATCCCCATGAGCTGTCCCTGCCGCTGGAGTTGGAGCGCATTCCCCCCTGGCTGTTAGACGACTACGTGGCCTATCTACTGCAGCCGCCGATGGTGTTTCAAACGGTGGGAGAGGGCGATCGCTACTGCACCTATATGCAGAACCTGGTCAGTACGCTGCACCACCAAATCCTGCATCAGCCTGATTCGCCGCTGTGGCAACGGGTGGCAGACCTCTTTACCCAGTCGGCCAATCTCCTGCCCTGCTACTTCAACACTCAGAATCTGCGGGATCTCTACTCGCAGCGAGGCGACATCATCGAAGCCACCCTGCGCCGTCAAGGCCATGCGCTGGATTGGGAGATGCCGCTCCGCACCGGGGACAAAATTCGGCTGGGAATTCTCTCGGCGCACCTGCATCCCAGTGCCGAAACTGCTGCGGCCCTGCCTGCCTATGAGCACCTCAGTCGCGAGTTTGAGGTAATTCTGTATAGTTTTTCAGAAACGGGGCATCCCCTAGAGCAGTATTGCAAGAGTCGTGCCGAGGCATTTCGGCTGCTGCCGCCCGAGCTATCGGCCCAGGTGCAAGTGATGCGGGCCGATGCTTTGGATGTGCTCTATATCAGTACGAATGTAACAGCGTATACCAATGCAGTCTGTCGGCTGGTGGCGCATCGGCTGGCGCGGGTGCAGGGCACCAGCGGGGGCTCTGTGGTGACCACCGGCCTCAGCCACATGGATTATTTTTTGTCAGGTGAGTTGACTGACCCCAATCCCGATGCGGCGGCGCACTACCGAGAGCAGTTGGTGCAGCTGCCGGCGACCGCGCAATGCTTCAGCTATCCTCAGTCGCCGCCAGCTCAGCCGCGCGGGGTAACGCGCGCCAGCTTGGGCATCGCTGAGGATGCGGTCGTCTTTGCATCAGCAGCGAATTTCTTTAAGCTGGTGCCGGATTTAGTGCAGACTTGGGTGCAGGTGCTGGCGGCAGTGCCCAATGGGGTACTGCTGCTGTTTCCCTATGGCCCCAACTGGTCGTCGAGCTATCCCAAGGCGCAGTTTCAGGCGGCGGTGACGGCGCTGCTAGCGGAGCACCAGGTGCCGCAGCAGGCCGTGGTGATGGCCGATCCGCAGCCAACGCCCAACCGGGAGGAACTGAAGGAGTTTTTACGGGTGGCGGATGTGTATTTGGATTCTTTTCCGTTTGCGGGCACGACCTCGCTCATTGAGCCGTTGGAGTTGGGGCTGCCCGTGCTAACGCAAACGGGGCCAAATTTCCGCAATGCGATGGGTGCGGGCATTGTGCAGGCGCTGGGGATGCCGGAGATTAATGCAGCGCTCGTGGCGGAGTCAGAAGCGGCCTATCGGGAGCGGGCGATCGCCCTTGGCACTCAGCCGGAACTGCGGCAAATGTTGGGCGATCGCATTCAGCAGGCCATGCGCCACGTGCCGCCGTTTCTCGACAGCCGCCGCTATGGAGCCCAACTCGGGCAAGTATTTCGGGAGCTGCTCGACGCCCATGAGCAGACGAACGTGGTGCAGGCGTTTTCCCTGCAAGCCCATAACGTTGTGGCGTTTCCCGACTGGGCCCAGCCAGAAGAGTCGCTGTTTGAGGAATTGCAGCTGCTCGTGGAAGCCAGTCTGCAGCACTCTCAACACCACGCGTTGACGGTGCTGCTGGACGCGACCGGCATTGACCCAGACGATGCGGACATGGCGCTGTCGAGTGTGATGATGCACCTGCTGGCTGAAGACGGCATGGAAATGCCTGAAGACGGCATGGAATTTGCCGTGCTGCCGCCCATGGAAGCGCGTCAGTGGCAACAGTTGGTGCCTCATTTGACAGGGCGACTGGCCTTGCCTCATGAAAACCAGCGGGCGATCGCCGCCGCTGGGGTGGCCCACCTGCCGGTGCTGCCGCTATGACAGAGGGTGCCAGGGCAGATGTGGGCGCTGCACGTGAGCGAACGGATGCGCCGCTGGCGATCGCCCAATCTGCGATCGCCGCTGGGGATTATTCTGGGGCGATCGCCCAGCTCACACTCGTGGTAGCAGACGGTGCCATAGACAGTCCTGAGCAACGCGCGCTGGGCTGGCAGTTGGGCATTGCCTGGCTGCTGCAGGGAGAGGTCGATCAGGCACAGGCCGTTTGGTGGGGGTTGCTCAGCCGGGGGGAGGCGGAGCAGCTAGAGGCTTGGGGTCAGGAATTAGCGCAGGCGCTAGCGCACACGGTTCAACAGATTCAGGCGACGCTGAGTGGGCATCCCCCGACTGCCTTAGAGCGACTGGCGCAGGTTTGGGTCGAGCTTGCACCCGAGGAGTCCGCGGCGCTGGTATTGCTGGGGCATCAATTGCTGCGGCGAGGAGACGATGCTGGGGCGATCGCCCACTGGCAGGCTGCGCTAGAAGTCGATTTCCCAGGAAGTCCTGACTGGATTGCGGCCCAGACGGCGCTGGCACACGCCCATCAGAGTTTAAGAAACTGGGATGATGCCATTGCGCACTATCAGCGTCTGCTACATGAGATAGATCTGCTAGATGAGATAGATAAGACGCCCACTGCTAACCTGCATCATCGGCTCGGGCAATGCTATACCCAACAGCAGCAGTGGCAGGCTGCCGCCGACTGCTATCACCGAGCGATCGCCCTAGACCCCCAGTGGGCCGCTGCGTGGGGCGATCGCGGGGGCGTGCTGCTGCAACTGGGCGATGTGGCTGGGGCGATCGCCCACTGGCAACATGCACTCACGCTCCACCCAGACTATGCCGCTGCGTGGCAAGCTGAGTCCCCGGCGACCGCACTGGTGAAAGCGTTGGTGGCTCCTACCTCACCCGCGCAGCCTGCCGTTGCGGCGGGCTGTTGTGCGCAACAGATGGGGCAATGGTTCGATGCGATCGCCCTCTTTCACCACGCCCTCACGAGTGATGCTCAAAATGCCGACTGCCACCTCTACCTGAGCCAGTGCTGGGCGGCCCTGGGGCAACCCCAACGGGGAATCGAGATGGCGCAGCGGGGGGCGGCGATCGCCCCGCAACACCTTACCCTGCACCTAGAACTGGCGCAGCAGTTGACCCAGGTCGGTGATCTGGAGGCAGCACTGGCGGCACTCCAGCCTCTCCAGCAGCAGCAGCCCGATCATCCCCAATTACTTTTAATATTGGGGCAAATTTGGCAGCGGCAGGGGCAGTGGGTGCAGGCAAGAGAGACCTATGATCAATACCTAACGCGCTTTCCGGTTGCCGTGGAGGGGTGGCTCAATCGGGCGATCGCCCAGCTGCACTTGGGGGAAACGGAAGGAGCGATCGCCAGCCTGCGCCAGGTTTATGCACTTGACTCTAATCTGGCTCCTACGGTCGCTGAGCAGCTGGCCCTGGCCAAGCAGCAGGGCATTATCACCGATTTCAGCCCGTATCAGCCCGTCATGCCAGTGGATACTCCCCAAGGGGCGATCGCCAGCCCAGTCACCCGCCATCCCGTTCATCCACCCCAGGCGGTCACGCTCACGCCGCCCCTCACGCTCGACGCCGAACTGCATCCCAGCTTTCGCTTTGCCGAGCAGATGCCGTTACCGGGCAGCTTTGTCACGACCTTGCCCCACGGGCGGGTGTGGATCGATCCCGACCAAAGCAGCACGGCCATTCTCACCGCCGAGAATCAGCTCGTGGCCGATCTCTCGCCTCAGTTTCCCATCTTCAGCCCAGATATAGTGAAACCGCCGGAGCAGCATTGGCTCTTTCAAACGCAGGCCATGCCTCCCGTAGAACAGTATGACGAAACCATCGCGGTGCTCGGGGGCCTATCCAGCGAGGTGTATTTTCACTGGATGCTGGACTGTTTGCCCCGGCTGGAGCTGCTCCACCAGGCTGGCATTGATCTGGCAGAGGTCGATCGATTTTGGGTGAGCGATCGCCAACCCTATCAGCGGGAGCTGTTGCAGCTGGTGGGGATTCCCTTAGAAAAAGTGCTGGCGCCTCGCCGCCATAGCCATGTGCAGGCGGCCCGGCTGATTGTGCCCTCGTTTCCGGGCACCGTCGCCTGGATGCCATCGTGGGTCTGCGATTGGCTCAAGCGGCTGGTATTGCCCACGGGGTCTGCGGCCCAGCCCCTGACGCGGCTCTACATCAGCCGCCATGCCGCCACCACTCGACGCGTCTTGAATGAACCCGCTCTGCTAGAGATGCTGGCGGAGTTTGGATTTGTTGCGGTGTCGCTAGAGTCGCGCTCGGTGCGCGAACAGGCGGCGCTGTTTTCCAATGCCGAAGTTATTGTGGCGCCCCACGGCAGCGGCCTCACCAATCTCGCCTTTTGCCAACCCGGAACGCAGGTGGTGGAACTGTTTTCCCCCAGCTTTGTGTATCCCTGCTATTGGGTGCTGAGCAATTTGGTCGGGGCGAGCTATGCCTATGGGCTAGGGCTACAGCCCGAAGGGGCCGCGCTGCATCGCCTGCTCAGCCCCTATCCCCGTCTTGATGATATCTATGTGGATGTTGAACAGGTGCGATCGCTCCTGTTGCACGGGGGACTGACCGCATGAAGACTGACCAGATGACGATTGCCGCGCTGGTGCTGACGGGGGGCAAAAGCCGCCGCATGGGCCACGATAAAGCCCGAATCGAAATAGAAGGCCAGTCGTTGTTATCGCGAACATGCCAAATTGCCCAGCAGGTGGCCGATCCGGTATGGGTGGTCGCCCCCCAGGCTGACCGCTACCGCGACCTCGTGCCCTCGGACTGCCCCTTGGTAGAGGACGCGATCGCCCAAGGGCCACTGGTAGCCGTGGCTCAGGCATTGCCGCCGTTGCTAAGGACTACTCATCCCGATTGGGTGCTGCTGTTGGCCTGCGATTTGCCCCGGCTGACGGCGGATGCCGTGCAGGGATGGGTTGCAGGCTTAGGACAGGTAGATGCCGGGGCGATCGCCCATCTTCCTCAGAGTGCAGCCGGATGGGAACCCCTGTGTGGCTTCTACCGCCCAGCGTGCCTAGACACGTTGCTGGCGTTTGTGGCAGACGGGGGGCGATCGTTCCAGGTATGGCTACAGACACAGCCGGTGCAGCCCATCGCCGCCGTCGATCCGCAGGTGCTGTTCAATTGCAACACGCCTGCCGATTTGCAAACCCTCCAAACCAAATAGAACGTTCTAAATGGGGCATGATTGGGTGGGTTGAGGGCGGTTCTCGCTCTACCCCATCAGATCGATCGGCATACCCCTGGCCCCTGGCCCCTGTAGGGCCAAACCTAGTGCAACTGAGAGGTGGGTTCACAACAATAAACACTTAAACCAGCACATTCAGCGCGATCGCAAGGCCAATCCATGTAGGGACATGACAAACCGTTTAGGATAAAGAATGGTTTTGGCCGTGCTGCTACTTATACCCACAGGACCCCCAGGAGACTGCCGTGGACTTTCGCCAGATTGTGAACTTTAAGCAGGTTCGGCAAGAAGCCAACTTGCTCCATCGCGCCTTTGAACCGCTGCTCGCAATCGACCCCAAACTGGCGGATTTACTGCTGCTGGATCTGGCAAAAATTGTGCAGATTTGCGCCCGCAGCAATCAAGAAATTAGCTCCTCTGAGCTGCTGGCATACTTAATGATGTATGCTCTGCTGCGCCACGATACAAAGGCCCTAAACGTAGCGCTCAACAGCTGGGATTTTTCGGATGGTGATCGCCTGGAGTACCAAAAATTCACCCTGCAAACCATTTTGGAGCGCACCAAACCTCAGCCCGCCGACGCGCTAGAACTCCCCACTTTGCTGAACCAACTAGATAAAGAGCGCCACACCAACTACGCCCCCGACATCACCAACGCCATCTATAAATTTGCCCAAGTGCTCGTCAAGTCTGACGGCACTATTACGATGCAAGAAATGGAAGCGCTATCGGGTGTGTGGCAGTTGCTCCATACCTACTCCCCCATTGATAGCTATCAAGACGGGCTGGCCAAGGCTCTCACCAAAGTCGTCAACCCGACCCCAATAGCGCCGCCGACCTCTGGCATCGCCCCCCCCACCAGCGCCAGCCTAGTCGGCTCAACTGCTGGCCCCGCCGCTCCCGCCGCCGCTGAACCGCCGCCACCCAGTGACGAAGACCTTAGCCACATTCTGGCCGAAGCGCTAGCTGAGCTGGATGAACTCGTCGGTATGGAGAACATTAAAGAAGAAGTGCGCACGCTGACGAATTTGCTCAAGGTGCAAAAAATTCGGGCAGATCGGGGCCTTGCTAAAACCCAAGTGTCGCTGCACTCCGTGTTTTGTGGGCCACCAGGAACGGGCAAAACAACCATCGGGCGATTGATTAGCCGCATCTATAAGGGGCTAGGCTTTTTGAAGAAAGGGCATCTGATCGAAACTGACCGCTCGGGCATGGTGGCGGGCTATATCGGCCAGACGGCGAAGCGGGTAGATGAACTGGTGGAATCTGCGCTGGATGGGGTGCTGCTGATCGACGAAGCCTATGCACTCGTGCCTCGCGATGGCGGGCGCGACTTTGGGCAAGAAGCGGTCGATATTTTACTCAAGCGCATGGAAGATCATCGCGATCGCCTAGTCGTGATTGTGGCGGGCTATACCGACGAGATGACGCACTTTATTGACTCTAACCCAGGCCTCAAGTCACGCTTTAACCGCTACTTTTATTTCAACGACTACACCCCTGAGGAACTGTTGGGCATTTTTGAGATCCTTTGCAAAAAGAGCCACTTTCATCTCACGTCTGATGCAAAGTTACGCCTAACGCATTTATTTGAAGAGCTATATATGGTGCGCGATCGCACCTTTGGCAATGGCCGACTCGTCCGCAACCTGTTTGAGAAAACCATCGAAAAGCAGGCCAACCGCTTAGCCGTCCTTTCGTCTCTAACCGACGATATTCTCACGACGTTAGAAGCAGATGACATCCCCATTGAAAGCAAAGCCACCGCATCTGGCAAGGTCGATTGGCAAAGCCTTGCCTCTCGTCCATCCCCTGCCGAAGATTCGCCCCCAGCGCTACAAACCCACGAGGATGATGGGGAATAACGCCATTCCACGTCTTTAGAATTAGGGTTGAGATGCGGTTGACCCGGTGTTACAAAAGATTTGACATGCCACTGTCAGGTTGAATGCCGCGTCTTCAACCGATCGGTTGATTAGAACCATTGCTGTGCAAGGGGTTCACAACAATAAATACTCAAGCCAGCGGATTAAGCACCATCGAAACGGCCGGTGCAGCGTCTAACAGGCAGGACGGACACAAGATGGGCTAAACGGCTCCGAGGGCTGGGAATGGTATCGTAAAATACGCATTGCCAACGCCGACCCGGGCTGAATCAGCGCTGGATGGGATGTTCACCTCGATGGGAGGTTCGCCATGATGGCTCTTTCTGCTGATAAGTTAATGCACTTTATTGTGGGATTGACCGCAGGCGTAGTCTTCTGGCAAATTTTAGAGCGGTCTATAGGAGGCTCGGCGCGACGCATTAATCCCATCGTGTTTGTGATGATGGTGATTTGGGGTGCGAGTGGGTTATTTTTCTTTCGCAAGCTCGGCGTTCCGCTGCTGTCAGCAGACTGGTTTTATATGGCGGTGCCTGACTGGGATATTCCGTTGTATCGGGTGTGGGGCTGGCGTTTTTTGTTGCATCGCAGCTGGCTGTTTCATTCGGTGCTGATTCCATCTGGGCTGATTGGGCTCAGCATCTGGCTGTTGGGGTGGCGTCCCCATCGTGTGTGGAAATGGGTGCTAGATGGGGCGATGGGGCTTTCGGTGGGCATGGCGGCGCATCTGGCCTGGGATGCGATGCAGTCAGCGCAGCGCAGCGGCTTTCAGATTTATGGGTGGGATCTGACGCTGTCTGGGCTGTGGCTGGTGGCAAACTTGGTGCTGGGTGTAGGGTTTCCCTTGGCGATCGCCTGGGTGATTCACCGCCCGTCTGCACTGTAAACAAGGGTTACAACCCTGAAACAGTCCTAAGCGTTGGGCAAGACAAGGTTTAGGCCTTTGCCAACTGACCTGAAATCGGCAGAGGGTAAGGGGGTTGAGGCTCCGTTGGGTTAACCAGAGTGATTCTCGGTTTCCTTAACCTTTGGTGGCTGATGGGGACTCGCCGGGGTTAGACGCAGGTGTGCCGTGGGTCGGGCAAGGCGGGGCCGAAATGGATCGATCGAGCCAGCCTGAGGCCTGCTGGAGCCGGGTTAGGCTTTCGTCTGAATTTTGGTTGAGTAGGTAAACAAGGGCGATCGCCACTTGCTCTGCGGCGCGGGCTTGGCGGTTGCCCTTGAGCTTGTGCCAATCATTGGGGGCGATCGCCAGCTTTTCTGCCAGCGCTTGCGCCAGCTGCAGGGGGGTGGCGTCGGCAAACGGCTGTGTTTCTGGTGCGGTTAGGGTCTCGGCAATCAGAGGTTGGCGGTGGCGAGAGTCTGACATGGGTGACTACAGTGGATTCTTAAGGTTGGGGGTACGGGTTGGTTCTATGCGTGCGGCGGTTGCTATAGTGTTGATTTCACTCTAGCAAGCTCTGGGTGTTTAGGCTTCATGACGCGCCCCGCCAACGGCTCCAATTCCCCAAACTCTAAGTCTCAGGATGCAACCGAGGTCAATATCGAGCAGGCGCTCGACGAGATGGAGCGATCGCTCCATGATCTCAAACTGCGCTATGCCCAGGTGCACTCTGATCAGCTGCAGCAGCGAGAGTTGCAGGCGCGACTGTCGCAGGCAAAGCAAGAATATCGGGCTACCAAGCTGCGATCGCTCAAAACTGAAATCGATCAGTTGCAGCAACGCCTGCTGGAGTTGGAAGTGGCGCTAGAAAGCAAGCTCATTTCTAGCGCGTGGGTGCGAGAGCTATTTTGGCAGGTGGTGCGGTTTGTCAGTTTGGGTGTGGTGCTGGGCTGGGTGTTGCGCAGCTGCGCTGGTTAGATGTCGTGAGGAACTGCGGCTGATGCATTCTGCACCCCGACCCTCAAGGTGGGCGATCGCCACCATTTTGACGATTGGAATTTTGTCTGTTTCGACGGCGGCTATCTTTATTCGCTTGGCGCTGCAGGCAGCAGATAGCAGCGGCCTGGGGGTGAGCCTGGTGCTGGCGGCAGCGCGGATGTCGATCGCCAGTTTGATTGTGGCTCCGGCGTGGCGGCAGGGGGGCGATCGCCCGTTAGAGCCGTCTGCCATGCTTTACTCGGTCGCAGCGGGGCTGTTTCTGGCCATCCATTTCGCTGCCTGGATCACGTCCCTCTCCTACACTTCAATTGCCGCGTCTACTGCGCTAGTCACCACAAATCCCGTATGGGTTGCGCTGTTGTCGTGGCGATGGTTTCACGACATTCCATCGCGCCTCACCATCGTTGGCATTGCCACTGCCTTAGTGGGCAGCATCGTGATTAGCCTGGGCGATGGCGGCAATAGCACGGCTAACCTCAACCCGCTTCTAGGAAACGGGCTAGCGCTGATCGGGTCTTGGGCGGTGAGCCTTTACTTTTTATTGGGACGCGAAGCCCAGCAGCGCGGCCTGCCCATTGGTCGCCACGCGGTGCTGACCTATTCTGTCGCCGCGTTAACGCTGCTGCCCTTGCCACCGCTGGTGGGCGCGAGCTACGGGGGCTTCCCCACTGAAGTCTATGGCTACGCAGGGCTGATGGCGCTATTCCCACAGGCCATTGGCCACACCAGCCTCAATTGGTCGGTGCGTTGGGTTTCGCCTACGCTGGTCACGCTCACTATTTTGGCGGAGCCAGTGGGGTCTGCGGTGCTGGGCTATCTGGTATTTCGCGAGAATCCGGGAGGCGTGGTGCTGCTGGGGGCGCTGGTGATATTGCTCGGGGTGGCGATCGCCCTTTGGGGATCACGAGCATCCACTCACACCCCTCCCGAGTAAGCGCATCCGGCTCTGACCTGCATGCGATTAGCGAAAGAACGGATCATCCCAACTGAGGACATCTTCTTGGGAATAAGTGGAGGCAGAAGCTGTCGCTGGACGCGAATGACTCGGTGTTTCCGGTAGGGCAGCCGTTTCGTCGCCCTCGGGAAACCCAGAGTAACTATTGGCTGGATAGGGGGATGAGGTGGTGCGGTTGTAGGCCCCAGGACGACGATAGTTGCCAATGCTGGATGGAGTACCACTGGACATAGAGTCCATAGACGCTGCAGTAGAAGACAACGCCAATTCAATCGCTTTGGGCAAGGTATCCCAACTGAGCTGCTCATTATGCAGAAGCTTGCGCAACTGCGCCATAACGGGCTGAATCACACGCGGCTCTTTGAGCTTGAGCGGGGCAGAGGTGCGAAGGGGATCGCGATTGACGGCGGCGATCGCCTGATGCACTGCTTGAGCAATCTGCTCGGCATACTTTTGTTTGCCAGCATGAAGCTGATATTGCAGCCCTCGCTTGCTGGTGGCATAGAGAGATGGCAACTGGTTCAGCGCATAGGCTACCAGTTCTAGCCGGTTAACGTGGGATGCAGCACGCGGCGACATCGTCAGCAGTTGGCGTTCCACCTCCTGCTCAACCAGCATTTCCATCACATTCTTGTAAACATTCATAGTGCGGCACTCCCTGCTTAGGCACAAATTCGCATGGGCTAACGGTTAAGAGGCATGGGGGCAATTGTGTAGACATCGGGCATTTGTAGTGCCCCAGACGACCGGATGCGTCGGACAATTGGTCTGGAACGCGTAACCGAAAACCGTGTTCCAGATGCCACAAACTCTGACCCACGGGCAAAAGCATGCCTAGGAGGAGGCGCGATCTGGATGAATAAAGCATTCAATGCTGGCAACGCTTAAAGGAAGTTTCTGCTTCTTGAGCGTTATTAACGTCTCGGTCTACTTCGCACTGGGGATGCTCGGTAGATTTACTCGATTATGTGGATCTATCATAATGAATCTATCCGTAGATCTGCAAACCAAGTCGCTCAATTTTAAGAAGTTTCCTTGAAATCTACGTGTTTTCTAGGTAGTTGAGGCGCGTTTGTTACGTGTTCTTAACTATTTATTGTGTTTAGGGGATTTTTATCTCCGCTTGAAACTGTGTATCGAGGAGCGCTCTCTATGCCTGTTACCCTTACGACGATGGCCCCTTATCTCGTGATTTATGACGGCCACTGCAATCTTTGTGTGACGCTGGTGCGCCTGCTAGAGTCGCTCGACCGGGGCGACCGCTTCTGCTATGCCCCCATGCAGGATGCCGCTACGCTGGCGAACTTTGGCATTACGCCTGCCGACTGTGAATTGGGCATGATTTTGCTAAAGACTGCTCCCCCTGAGCAACGCTGGCAGGGCAGTGCAGCTGCAGAAGAAATTGGCCGTCTGCTGCCTGCCGGATCTGCTTTTGTGCAACTGTATCGATCGATACCTGGCATGAAGTGGGGGGGCGATCGCCTCTATGAACAAGTGCGCGACAATCGCTATGACTTGTTTGGCAAACGCACTGACATGTACACATCAGACTATTCCCTGTGTGACGGTGATACCTGCGCCAAACATTTTGACCAGCGCTAGTGACCTCCCATCAATGCAGGGAAATTCGTTGCCACCGATGACCTAAACTCCTGTCCTAAGTTGCTGCCTAGGAGTAAAACTTCTACCGCAGAGTATTGGCGAGTTGATCTCAACTCGCCATGTCTAACGTGGCCCGTCTAAACCCTCTGGATCGTCTGACGCCACGCCGCTACGCGATTGCCCAAGGGTGCATCTAGCCAATCGTCGTAGTGGGGATAAATGGGTAGACGAGGCTGCAAGCGCCAGCCCGCTTGGCTTAGGGTATCGGCCAAGGCGGCATCGTGGGGATGGGGATAGTCGGGGTTCACTTCGTCTTTGGGGCCAATGCCGCCCAGATCTCGGGCACCCGCGTTTAAGCAACGCGATAGATCGTTGGGTTGGGAAACCAAGTTAGGTGGAATTTGTAGGGTAATGTCGGGGGGCAGCAACTGCCGCGCTAGGGCGATCGCCCTGACCAGTTGATCGGTTGAGAGCTGCTCCCCGTGCCAAGCCTGCTGTTGCCCCGGACTGTGGGGCTGCAGAATCACTTCTTGAATATGTCCGTAGCACTGGTGCAGGTGGGCGATCGCCCGCAGCGTCTCAGCCCAGTCTGCCTCGCATTCCCCCAGGCCTAGCAGCAGCCCTGTCGTAAACGGGATGCGCAACTCTCCGGCCCAGGCCAACTGCTGCACCCGCAGAGCCGGAACCTTACTCGGGGCGTGCCGATGCACCGTCTCTAGCAACGTGGGAGTTACCTGCTCGAGCATCAGCCCCATCGACACGTTGACCGATTTTAGCTGCGCCATCTCGTCGCGGCTCAGCGGCCCCGCATTGGTATGGGGCAAAAACCCAAGTCGCAGTGCCAGCGCGCACAGATCATAGATGCGTTGAAACCACGCGGCGCGCCGAGGGCTATTGGGATGCACCTCGCCGCTGAGGATCAGAATTTCAATCACGCCGTGGAGACAGAGCGATCGCAGCGTGGCTTCTGCCTCTGCCAGCGTCATCCACGCATCCTCACCGGGATTCACCCGAAAGTTGCAGTAGCTGCACCGATTGAAGCACTCATAGGTGGGCACCAGCGTGTAGGCCGGGCTATAGGTAACGATCGGTGCAGTCACGGCGTCCACGGCATCGGCGGCTTTAATCAACACCCAAAATCATGGCCAGAAGCGCCTTTTGGGCATGAAGGCGGTTCTCGGCCTCATCCCACACGCGAGATTGCTCGCCCTCCAACACCTCATCGGTGATCTCTTCTTCGCGGTGGGCAGGCAGGCAGTGCAGCACAATCGCAGAGGGGTCGGCCAGCTCCATCACCTCAGCGTTGACCTGATAGGGCTGGAACACGGGCACCCGACTTTGGGCTTCAGACTCTTGTCCCATGCTAGCCCACACGTCGGTATACACGACATGGCTGCCTTTGGCAGCGAGCTGGGCATCTTGGGTGATGAGAACGTCGGTGCGATCGCCCGCGAGCTTCTGGGCGGCAGCCACCACTGCTGCATCTGGCATAAACTCAGCCGGACAGGCCACCCGCACATTCATGCCCACTAGGGCACAGCCCAGCATGAGCGAGTGGGCCATGTTGTTGCCATCGCCCATATACGTGAGCGTCAGCCCGTTGAGTTCCCCAAACTCTTCCTGAATCGTAAGGAGATCAGCCAGCACCTGGCAGGGATGCTCTAGATCGGTGAGGGCATTGATCACGGGGATTTCGGCATAGCTGGCAAAGGTTTCAATTTCCTTCTGCTCAAAGGTGCGGATGGCCACCACATCTAAATAGCGATCGAGCACGCGCGCCGTGTCAATAGTGGGCTCGCCGCGCCCCACCTGGGTGACGCTGGCGTTGAGGTCGAGCACCTGCCCCCCCAGCTGATACATCGCGACCGAAAAGCTCACCCGTGTGCGGGTCGATGCTTTTTGAAACAGCAGCCCCAGCACCCGGTCGCAGCGCACATGGGTGTCCCCAGATTTCATATCTGCGGCAAGTCTTAGAATAGCGAGCACTTCCTCGGGGCTGAGGTCTGCCATGCTCAACAGGTCGCGTCCCTTTAGTGACTTCATGCGGTGTGCGGGGGTAGATGGAACTGGATGAATCAAAACCCTATCAGATTCCCCTCAATCTCTCAATCC
>JBGTOF010000135.1:0-11141 GCA_041742695.1 Elainellales cyanobacterium
GCGGCAGCGTATACTCTCCCAAAAACTCTAGGCTCATCGGCGCAAATAGCCGATCTTCGGCACTTACGGGCGTGCAGCTCGACAGAGAGAGCAGGCCAATCAGGGCGATCGCCACCCACAACACAGAACGAAGCATCAGCAGAGCCCGGCAGAGGACTCTTTAATAGTAAAGGGTGGGTGAGGAAGCTGTTTGCGAGGGGGGAGTTCGTGACGGCAGCAACGCGGCATCCTTCAGGATTTAGTCAGAGCCCGAGTTAAAATTCGATTGAAATTAGAATCCAACTAAAGTTCAATCTCTGACCTCGCGTTTGCCCATCTATCCCTCCATCGTCCACAGGCGGAAGTCGAGCAGTCCGCTGTCTTGCTGAGCGGCGGCTTTAGCTAAGTCTTCGCGCCAAAGGAGTTCGAGCCGCGAGGCAGGCATGGTGAGATAGAGCACATCGCCAGCCACCAATTCTTTGTCGAGTAGCTCCCAACCGTGGACGGCACGATATTTGGTTTCTAGATACAGCGGCGCAAAGTCCGTATCCATCGCTGCATCCTTCACCGTTTTGCCAAAGAAGGGATGCCCAGAGGTGATCAGGGTGGCGATCGCCACCCACAAACTGGTTCCCGCCATGCCGTTGCCCAAAATGCGTCCGCCTAACGCGGCAGCAGCAAAGGAGGGCGCGGCCAACTCTGCGGGACTGAGCACCGCCTCAAAATCAAAGACCCGCTGCGCCAAGGGCGCAAACTGAGGATCTTGATTGCGGACAACGACGGGCAGCTTGGGCACGAGCCCTTTTGCAGTAAGCGCAATTTCTAAATTAATCACATCGTCGCTGGTGATGGCGAGCAACCCCTTGGCCTCTCGGATGTGCGCCTCTTGCAACGTTGACGGCAGACTGGCATCGCCATTGATGATGGATACTTTGAGCGATCGCAGCGCATTTAGAAAACGGTTATTGGGATCTTGCTCAATCACCACGACATCGCAGCCGCTGTGGTGCAACTGCCGCACCGTTTGAATGCCCACCCCGCCTAAGCCACAGACAATGTAATGATTACGGCGGGGTGGCGGCACCACCTGCCACAGCTGCTTCAGCCGCGTACCCAGCACCAGATCATTCAGCAATGCGTAGCAAATGCCAATGATGCCTGTGCCCACCAGCATCATGACTACGGTAAAGACCTTAATTGCATCGGGCGAATTTTCTGCGACCTTCTCATTGCCACCGGCTCCAGTGATCATGCCCACAGCAAAGTAGAGCGCATCTACAAAGGTATGACGCAGATCTACGCTCGTATAGATAACAGTGGCACCCCAAATTAAGGTTAGCAGCAGCGTCAGGACGCTGAGGGTAGGGCCAACATACTGCCACGCCTGCTTCAACCAAATGACCACGCGCGACAGCCGCTCTCGTGAAGACCGGCGATCGCTCCTCACAAGAGGAATCGTAGCCAGAATGAGGCGATCGCCCTGCTGCAATACCTGCTGATGAATGACAGCAGAGATCAAATCCGTGCTGTTATCGGCTGGCAAATAGTAAATCAACATGCGGTTGCGATCTTCCCACAGGCTATTGATCGGGCGGCCTAGCCAAGGGTGGTCAGCATCGATGACTTCTTCGCGAATCGGCCAGGTTTGCTCAAAGAGCTTGAGCTGCCCAATGGCTCGATTGCCCAATGCGGTGAACGCAAACACCGACGCGGCCAGCTCAGCCACGCTAAAGCTGACATGGTTCGGCAGCGTATTGTCAAGGCGATCGCCCAAGCTGGTGTTAAAAAGTCGATTGATAATCCGCACATCAGGGTTGAGCACCCGCGCCTGGGTCAGCACCGCCAAATTCAGCGCATCATCGCTGCTCGCCAGCACCAGAGTATCAGCCTCCTTTATCCCCGCCCTGATCAACGTTCCGGCATGGCGCAAATCCCCAATAATCACCTCCTCTTCTAATTCAGGCAATGGGCGGTCATTAATGCCGACAACCATCGCCCCCTGCTGCTTCAGCAGGCAAAACACCTTATACCCTGCACGCCCTAACCCACAGACAATAATTCGGGGCTTTTTAGCCATGAGTCTCACCCGTGTTGCGGCGTTTACATCTGTTTACACTCTCATTGTTTGGGAGTTTAGAATTCCCGATTGTAGCTGAGTTGACGAGGTTACAAAACGTTAGAGGAAAACGAGCTCCTTGGACGGAATCCACCATAGACCCTGTTGCTGGATAGCTGAATGTGCGCCATCCGGTACGAGCTTGAGAAAGTTGAACTAGCGTAGGACAGTTGGGCCGCATGTCTATCGCTAAGCCAGACCAGAGGCTATGTCTCCTATGTTGGAGAGGGGAAAACCGTGCTGGGCTATGGATTGTGAGTGTAATTAGTAAACCAAGACAGAACTACTACCTGCAGCAGCGCCGCTTGCAGTTTTTGCTACTGCTGATTGCAGGATGCTTAACCACGATGACGGGCGGCCTTGTTGCACCTGTGTTCCCAGAAATGGTGCAAGAATTGCAGCTTGATGAGCGCTGGGCTGGAATGCTGCTCAGCACCCATGCGTTGACTAGTGCCGTGGCGACGCCGCTATTTGGTCTGCTGGCCGATCGCATTGGCAAGCTAAAGGTTTTGCTGCCCTGCTTGGTGCTTTACGCTGTATTTGGCGTGTCAACAACGCTATTCACGAACTTTCCGGCGCTGCTGGCATCGCGGGGGCTGTTAGGGGTGGTGAGCGGGGGCGTGGCGGCAGCAACCATTGGCTTTTTAGGCAGCATGTATGAGGGAGAGGCGCGATCGCGCATTCTGGGGTTTGCCACGAGCGCTATGACCACTGCGGCTATTATGTTCCCCTTAGTGGGCGGATGGGTGGGAAACGAGAACTGGCGCTCTTCCTATTATTTGTATGCTGCATCACTGCCGGTAGCGCTGGTCTGCCTGGTGGTGTTTCGGAATTCGCGACGCTCGGCTTCAACGCTGATTGAAACGGGTGCAAAGGGTGAATTGGGACAAGTGCTGCGGCAACGAGACGTCATTTGGGCCTATGTCTTAATCACTGCGGCGGCTACGGTAGTGTATGCCATTGTGATTTATACACCGCTCTACTTAAAGGACGTGCTGGATGCAGACCCAGAGCTAAATGGCATGGTGCTGGCGGTTCGGGCTGTGGGCGCTGCCATCACTTCAGCGCTGGCGGCAAGTTGGCTGGCTAAACACTTGGGGGCACAGCGGGCGATCGCCCTAGGGTTTGCGCTGATGGCGGTCACAGTATTTAGTATTCCGTTCTTAACGCAGCTGGTGTGGATTGTCCCTGCTGCAGTGGTGTTTGGCATTGGGTTCGGCATTATTACCCCCAATATCTACAGCCAGCTTGCGGAAGTGTCGCCTAGCCATCTGCGTGCGTCAGTGCTGGGGTTAGGCACGGGGTTCAATTCCCTGGGACAGTTTGCCAGTCCACTGCTGTTGGGCCCGCTGTGGAAATATGCGGGACTTACGGTAGTATTTGGGGCGGCCACGGCGATCGCCCTAGCGGCGACGGCCATCAGCTTGACCCAGTTTCGCAAAAGCGAACAGTGAGGCACTGCAATATGTAGTGCCTCACTGTTCGCTCCATAGCTTGATGTGAGTGCGACTCGACGTCAGTCCAGCAATTTTTTAAAAGCCGTGCTGCCTGCATCGCGGGCAGCACGGTATGGCGTTATTTTAGACGCGCAGTACAAGGCTGAAATACACTATCGAACGCGCGTTGATGCAGCTATTTATGGATAGGCCAAGGTCGGTGGCAAACACGGCTCCAGCTGCACCTCTTGCACCACTTTTAGCCCAGCCAGAAATTGACGATCTTCACTGATATGGGGCTGCTTCAACTGCACCTCGGTCATCCCTTGGTTGACTAAACGCTGCTGCAATGCGGCAAAGCTACCCGGTGCTAAAATCCGCAATCGAGGCGGCGGCACCGCATCCTGCCGTTTGTAATGATAAGACGCATTAACGTCTGAGAGAATCGCGTCAAATCGAGCCAAGAAGCGCTGAGGATTTTGAAGTGTGCGATCGCCCGACAGTTCAATATTTAACAAATATGGCGGCGGCACCTCTCGTTCAGCCAGGGTAATGCAGTAATTCACCAAGGGCAAGTCAAACTCGCGCTGAAGCTGCTGCATCACCTGGGTCGTGTGATGTTCTGTCGTTTTTTCTGTCGTAGAAGACAGCAGTCCGCCCCGACGATGGCAAAAGGTGATAATCGGCGCTTGATTATAAAATCCCAGCACTTCCACCACATCCCCATTGTCATAGCGGTAAAGCCCGTTATAGTTGGTGACTAAAATGCGGTAGCGATCGCCCACCGTTACTTCAGTAGGCAGCAGAGTTTGGGGCTGAGCCGCCGACCCTTGAGACTGAGGCACAAACTCAAAAAAACCGCTGTCGAGCGCCAGCACGGCACCATCCTGATCGAGGCTATGGTAGACCCCAAAGGTGGCTTCGGCAGAGGCATAGACCCCGCCAAACACGGCAACATCTCCAAAATAGTCAGGAAACTGCTCAAAGTAAAAGCTGGACGTGCCGCCCCGTGCCGTGATGATGAAAGACAACGCGGGCCAAGCCAGTTTGGGCGTGAGCCGCCCTGCAGACGCAAGACGCAAGCGCAACTCCCGGGCCCGAGCCGGATCAGCCACAAGCTGTCGGTCTAGCCTGCGCCGTAACATTGGATCAAGCGGAAGCCAGTCGGCGATCGCCCCCCGTTCTAGATCATCCAGCAAAGACTCAGCATAAGTTTCAAGCTGCTGCCCTAACTTGATCGCAAAAATCGGAAAGTTAGCCCCGATCACCCGCAAGTTGGGATCACGCAAGGCATGGAGCAGCGCCACATACTGACGCGCCCCGCTATCGGGAATCTGCAATACATCAAAAGGGTGGGCAAACACCTGTCGATACAAAAGATTGCCCATCCGCAAATCGCCCGCGCTGACAGGGCCAAAGGGAATGCCTCCCGCCGTGTGACCAAAGGTGCGCGCTGAGCCAGTGGGCAGCAATTTCCCCAAGGGTAGCCTCCGCTGCTGAGCCGACGCAATGCCAAACCCCATCGAGGACATGTTGGCTTTAGCTACCAACCGGCGCGATCGCTTCGTCACAGGAATCAGCTTTTGCTTACCCGTCGAGCCGCTCGTCATATTGATATAGGTCACGGGGTCTGGCGTAACCACACCGAGAGCACCGGCTGCAACCCGTTCAAAGTAAGGCTGATACGTATGGTAAGGCGCCACAGGGACGCAATCGCGGAACTGATCTACGGAGCGTATGGTGTCACTTTCCAGGGCCTGTGCCAGCTCAGTAGAGCGCTGGTGGTGCAGCAGTGTTTGCAAGAATGCGGCTTGGGACTGAGCCACGTGGTGGGTCTTTTGGATGAAGCGGCGTTTGGCCTGCTGCGTCACCATCGAAATCAACGCAATGGTTGGGTTTGTCATTCACCTGGCAATTTACTGAACTGTATCCGATCAAAATCATGGGCTTAAGGCGATGGTGTTTGATGGGATGCGATATAAATCCCACAACGTTTAAGATCTCAAGTTACTTCTCTAATAGAGATTCCTACACTGGGCTAGTCGCCGTTCGCCGTTACGAGATAACTGCTAATTAATGTAAGATTCTGTTTAACAGAAATTACCTTAGGGCTACCTTATTGAGAGTTACTATTGTTTCTGATTTAATCGGCCAAAGTGGTGAATCTCGTGCCAGTTGGGCGATCGCCACACTTAGCCCGCCAGACAACTGCAGCCCCATCAGGGGTAAGACGCCAGAATTCTGGGATTGAGTACGTCGTCATCACGCTCTGCCCACGTTATGGGGCGATCGCCTGAAACAGCAGCAGCATGAGCCCCAGTGCCGTCACAATCAGGCCAATGCCAATCAGGTTAAGCCGCAGGGGCGATCGCCGAAAAGCAGGACGCAGCCAAAACCGCAGTAACCGCACCACCAGCGGCATCACGATCCAAGTCAGCAGCGTCGATGAAATGAGAATGCTGACCAGCAGAGATGCGGACGTGGGCCAGGCTTGAAACAGCGCCAACCGTTCAAATAGTAGAGATTGCAGGGCGATCGTGGGATACAGCCCTAGCACTACCGAAAGCACCTGCTTCCACCGCGGTAACCCCAAGCTGCGATGGCTGCCCGATATCGGTGAAAACCACCCCTCAAGCCCAGTGGTAAAGGATTTGAACTTGTGGTGCTCAAACAAGTGCTGCCCTTGCTGCAACAGGCGATCGCACTCTCCTGACTCTAACCAGTCATTTAAATGATTCGGCGTATCAAAGTGAACGATGGTGTACCACTTATCGACCCCATCCTTACAGCGCAACGGGTCGCAGCGGTCAATTCGCAAAAACCCGTCGTAGCCGCTGGTCGCCTGAGTTAGACCCTCGTGCCATTCACAAAATGCTGCATCCAGACTTACGGGCACAATAAACTCCAGCACTGCGCTGGAATAGAACAGCTGATCATCCAGAGACAGCACTTGCATAGGTGAAACTGTCTGCACGGCGGCAGAGGCAGAAAGAGCGCCCCCATTATCTCCCAAGAGAAACTGCTACGGGTTCAGCAAGAGCAGCTCAGGCCAATCGATTAAGCCAGGGCTGCACCCCTTCCCAAAATCCATCGACTTCGGACGCGGCGGTAATCGCTGCAGGCTGATGCTGCAGCTGCTCGAGGTAGTGGCGCACATTCGCCACCCCAATCGAATGGGGAAACAGCGTCGGGTTAAATAGGCTCTCGTCATTGGGGCTGTCTCCCACCGTCAAGACCTGCTCCCGTGTGATATCGGGATAGTAGCGCTGAAGCACGTGGCCTAGGGCGATCGCTTTCTCTTGCTCGGGCAATTTGATATGGCACTGCACCGTGCTATAGGTAAACCCCAACCCCACTTGGCGGCAGCGATCGCTCATCCATTGCAACGCCACTCTGTCTAGCCCCGCCACGTCAAACGTCCAATCTGTAAGCCGAAAGCGGTTGTCGCTCGATTCTTCGAGATGGGGAAAACGCTGCTGTAATTGGGAAAATGCTGCGGCTAGCTGCTGACGATGCGCCGCCAGGGCAGTCATCGGCACCAATAATTCTTGGGTGGCGGCATCGGCGCTATAAAACACGCCACCGTTCTCTGCGATCGCCCCTGAAACAGGGAGGTAATGGGCGATCGCCTCTACCCACCCTGCCGATCGGCCCGTCACAATCAAGACGGGCATCGGCACGGCGGCAAGCTGCTCTAACGCCTGAAGCAATGGTGTAGAAAACTTGCCTTGGCGAGTCAGGGTGCCATCCATGTCGGTGGCGATCAGGCGGATGTCGGGCATGGGGTTTGCCGGTAGGTGCTACCTATAAGTTGCTACTAGTTGCTACATAAAAGTATAAGAAAGCTTTCATCCTAACAACCCCAGATCAATTCCAGACCACCCACGGCGAGAGAACGGATTGGGCTTCGATGAGGCGACCAATCCCGAGAAAGTCGCCATTCGCCTGATTAACAGCATAGGGGCGATCGCCCTGCAAGTCATCGTTTGAAGAATCGGCGCTTGGGGCATCAACGTCCCCAGAACCCGCTATGAGGAAATTTTCTTGAATCTCTACCACGGGAAGGCGCTGCCCCTGACACCAGCGCTCAGCCAAATGGGCCGACAACGTCAGAGCTTCGAGGTGTGCCAGCACCGCTTGCGGCTGGATCAGATGTAGCGCATCCTCCTGAGTTAGCGTCTCTAGCGCCTCTAGAGTGTGGCTATGGGCCAGGGTAAAACCGCTGCTGGCCGTGCGCTCAAGCGCAGCAAGGGTGGCTCCGGTGCCCAGCATATCCCCCAAGTCGCGAGCAATAGCGCGGATGTAGGTGCCGGATCCACAGGCGATCGCCACATCCATTTCTGGAAACTCTCCTGACCGCCAGCCTTGCACCTCAATCTGGTGAATCATCACTGTACGGATGGGCACATCCACCACTAGCCCCGCCCGCGCCAGTTCATAGAGCCGCTTGCCGCCAACCTGAATGGCGCTGTAGCGGGGCGGCACCTGCTGAATCGCGCCCACAAACTGAGGCAGCGCTGCTTCTACGGCCTCTAGCGTTAGAGTCGGTGCAGGCTGCTGCCGCAGCACCTCACCGTCCAAATCATCCGTATCCGTTTGCACCCCAAACCGCACCACCGCACGATAGGCCTTATCAGTCGGCAAAAATTGCAATAGCCGAGTGGCACGTCCCACTGCAATAGGAAGCACGCCCGTCGCTGCTGGGTCGAGGGTGCCCGCATGCCCCACCCGCTTAATCCGCAGCAGGCGACGCACCCGTGCCACGCAGTCGTGAGACGTCAACCCTAGGGGCTTATTCAAATTCAGAAATCCATCCACACTGGTACCATCGATTCGCCCACGTCATCCTAGCGGAAAGTGATGTCCCCGTCGGCGATTGAGAGACTCTGGATTGAAGTGCAGGAATTTCCCGATCGCCGATTGAACTCTCCGCCCCGGACTACCCCTGCATTGAAATTCCCGTCGTCTCCGACAGATCTCAGATCAACCATGGTTGCATGAGGCTAAATCTGAGCCTAGCGCCACACAGTCATGACCTAGATACCACGATTAAAATTCACGAGACGTAGGGGTTGGATGGGACGAGGATGCTCGATATGGCAACGCCTCTTGCAGCGCAATCATCATCCGCTCTACCAGGGGCACACTGCCAAACAGGCTCAATGTTCCTGCCATCGACGCAGCGCAAATCGCCCCAATAACCAATCGCTCTTTCACGATAGGACTCACAATTCGATGCACGCTGACACACTCCACCGCTGTTTAAGTGTGTTTACGCTAGCACCTTTATTAAGTTTTGTACGTATGCCTCCCGAGGGAGGGTGAGGGACGCTCTTTGCGAAAGGCTGGGACTCAATTGGGATCACAATCGCCGCCGCCGCCATGCGCAGCATTACTCTGCCGAAGGCTCGTCGAAGGCGCACTCGACTTGGACGCGCACATTGCAGCCTGCTGTGCCAGAGGCGATGTAGGGAATCCCGCTCATGCCGCTCATGTTCACGCCAAATTCTAGGGTGACTTTTTTGACTTCGGCGATCGCCACGCTGCGAAACGCATTCAGCATATACGTGGTGTAGTAGCGAATGGTGTTTTCTAGGGTTTGCACGCGAGCGGTCATTTGCTCAGCTTGAGATGGGCGGTTAAGCAACCCCTTAGAGGTGCGGGTCTGTTCGCCTTCTGCGCCATTATTGCTTGCCGCACCATTGCCCGCAGTGCCGTGATAAAGGCTGCCATTGCTGCCCCCTAAATCAAGTCCATCCTCGGCTTCGATATAGATGACAGTATGTTCGTCAATGTGGATCGGTTGTAGCTTGCTCATACTAAACAGCGCATTCAGATTACGTAGGGTCTTCCACACCATAGGGCAGCATAGGGGTGGCCTTACAGGGAGGCTCACCCCTCGTTCGTAAACTTACGCAGGGCCGAAAATAGGGCAAATGATTTGGGCCGTTGCTCTGAGCTGTTGATCTAAGCTGTTGATTTGGGCGATCGCCCTTCCGATTGCCACTGCCGCACTGCCCCATAGAGGACTAAACCAGCGCTGCCACCAGACATGCGATACTAGCCTAAACGTTCTACATTCGCTTGATCTAATGGAGGAGAAGGGTCTGCCTACAGAGGTTATCCTTAGCCATCCGCGCCAAACGCTGGGCAATATGTACCTAGACTGGATCCCCCAGCCTGGTGCGTATCTAGACTTGGATGGTGAAACCTACGCAGTACTTGAGCGCCATCACCGCTATCAACTGCGGGGTGGACGCTACCAGCTTGAGCGCATAGTGCTGTATGTGCAGCGGGCACCCTGCATCCATGAGCGCAGTTGGGTGGCGGGGCGATGGGTCGTTGGCGATGCGGATTGTCGATTCAACGCTCAATCTGAGGTGCTGCGCTGTGCGGTAGCGCCCTTGGGGCCGTGCGAAGGCTGCCGCTTTTTTGAGCCACACTTTTTAAGCCACACTGAGAGATGATAGTCCGACCGATAGGTTGATTGAGACGAGTTAATTAGGACAATGAGTATTGTGAGCCCCCTGCTGCGCAGCAGGGGGCTCACAATACTAACCACTCAAACCAGCACGTTACGCGCTACAGCCTATGGATGATGCCTCTATTGACCGGCTTTTGAAGGATTTGAAGCATGAGGATGAGGCGGTGCGCGATCGCGCCACTACAGAATTATGGCGGCTATGGTTTACCCAAAAAGGCATGGTAGGGCTGGAGTTGTTAGAGCGCAGCCAGGCCTATATTGATGTGGGTGAATTTCAGCAAGCTGAAGCGTTGCTAGGCCAAGTGATTGCAGACCAGCCCGACTTTGCCGAAGCTTGGAATCGGCGTGCGGTGCTTTACTTTATTCAAAAACGCTATCGCCAATCGCTGGCCGATTGCGACCAGGTACTCGAGCTAAACCCCATTCATTTTGGAGCGCTACACGGCAAGGGCTTGTGCCATGCGGCACTCGGTGAGTATGTGGCAGCAATTCAGGCGTTTCAGCGGGCGCTAGAACTTCAGCCCCACGCTGTCATGAATCAACGGCTGATTTTAGAATGCACAGCGAAGCTCTCATAATTCAACGGGTGATCGATATGGCTCAATCGGCACGCTCAGCGGGGATATGAGCCAGAGTCTTGCTAGCCCAGACGCTCGCCCATTTCTAAGCGACTGCCGTTGACAAAATCCCAGCCTGATTGGGCGCGTTTGCCTGCAGGCTTAACGGTATGCAGCAGCAACAAGCCCTCTCCGGTGGTGGCGATCGCCCCCAATGGTTTCACCAGCCCCACAATGGTTCCCGGTGGGTCAGTTCGATCGAGGAGTGGCGTCCAACCTGGGGCAGCAGTTTGCACCTCTGCGGGAAGCTGCGCCATAGTCTCACGGTTTAACGGCAGCGTCATCAAAATCTTGAGGACGCTGCCCCGAAAGGTTGTGACGCAGTTGGGATAGAACCCGCGCACGTGATTATGCAGGGCGATCGCTCTGTTCTCCCAATTCAGCTCGTAGTCAGCTTTTTGGATGAGCGGCGCATAGGTGGCAGCAGCCTCGTCTTGGGAAATGGGCGCGATCGCCCCCTGGTCTAGTCCGGCCAGCGTTTCCATAAGTACTTCTGCCGCTTGGTGGGC
>JBGTOF010000437.1:0-2975 GCA_041742695.1 Elainellales cyanobacterium
CGCATGATTACGGAGAGCGATGATATTCTGCAGGCACTAGAGCGGGTCTTTGGCAGCCTAGGGCAGGGGATGACCGACCCGGTAGTGCTGCCCCTGCGACAGCTCGAGCGCTTGCTATTTCGCGCCTGGTGCGGCTGGCTATGCTATCCCACCACATCTGCACAAGAGGATCACCGCAATGGCGCCCAATTTGTGGCGGTAGCCGAGCAAGTCGAGCAGGCGCTGGCGAGCACCCCTGGGCCTTATTTTTTGGCTGAGTTTGGCACGGCCGATGTGATCTTTACGCCCTATGTGGAGCGCATGAACGCCAGCCTTTACTACTACAAAGGCTATTCTCTGCGAGATGAGCACCCCCATCTAGCCGCTTGGTTTAACGGCATGGAGAGCCGAGTTACCTATCGGGGCACCCAGAGCGACTTTCACACCCATGCCCACGATCTGCCGCCGCAGATGGGAGGCTGTTGGGCCAATGGCGACCCGCAAACGCAGCAGAATCAGATGCGCGTTGACCAAGGGCCATGGTTGGGTCTGCCCGATGTGGCGTATCCCGAGCCAGAAACCTCGCGGCAAGAAGCGCTCTATCGCGTGCTCAAGCACCGCGCTAATATTGTTCGCGTTAATCCTGCAGACAATGCGCTGATGGACGAAGCACTACGATGTGCGCTGTCGTTCATGATGACGGGCGAGGCGAGCATGCCGCCTACCGGGGCGGATGTCGCGCTGCGTTATTTGCGCGATCGCATCAATGTACCGCGCGATATGTCCATCTATGCCGCCAAGCGCCTACGAGCAGCATTAGAGACCACAGCGGCTCTGGTGGGTGAAGGCCAAGGTTCCCCCATTCCCCAGAGGCATCGGCGGGATCAAGATCCGGCCCTTTTTGCTACAACCTATACCCGATCCGCCTAACAAACATAGAGATTGGGTTTGTAAAAACCAGTGGCGTGAGTCGAACTCACGCCACTGGTTTTTTGATGGTTGGGGAACTGTAGCAATTACGGTGCTGGCTTAGGGGTTTGGCTTTATAGAACCCTTGCTGCACAAGGGGCTTGCAAAAATAATCGGCCTAACCAACATACTGGTTGCGATCGCCCCCATCATCGCCAACGGAAAGGTGTCCGGGATCGCACCGTCCCACCTACATCCGGGTCATGAGTTTCATCTTGGTTAGCTTTTCGGTATCTAGCCCCTCTAGCTCAGCCACTTGAAGCCAGCCTTCTTTGATCAATTGGGCGAATACAAAAATCAGCACGGAGTACCGATAGTCGTATTTACCATCAATCTCGTGCCGCTGGGTGCTGAGAAAATCGTGCAATTGCCATAGATCGTCGAGTTGGGCGATCGCCCCTGCGCGCTGCTGCACCTGTTGCAGCAATGCCTCCACTTCTCGCTCATAGGCCATATCAAATGCTTTTCGGGCGATCGCCTGTTCTGACTGCGACCACGTTACATCACTTACTGACATCATCACCGTATAGTTACCGTCAACAACAAATTTAGAAAAACCCAAACCTACTCAGAACTGACGCTGTAAATACGCCATTCTGAGAAAATCACCGCAACCTATCTCAAAGAGCATTGCACCCTGAGATGGGGTCTCAACCTTGCAACCAGCGCCCAGGATTATGGGATCCTGAACTTTACCCTAAACTAAATTCCATGAATTGTTTATGAAAACCATTTACATTTTTTTATATTTTTATCTCATATTCTCAGCAACGCCACAACCAAAAGGCAGAGATTTATCTACACGCGTTGGGCTGCAGACCTTGCAGGACGAGCCTTTCGCCGTCAAAATTCAAATTTAAGATTGGTAGATCTTGAACGATCGCAGCTCTGTCGAACGTTTTGCGACGCTGAGGGAAGGCATGGTGTAAAGCCTGTGGCAATGGGGCGATCGCCCTGGCTAGAACACACAGCAATCCTTGGCAACGCGATCGCGACACAGGAACCACTCTGTCAGCTTGGCTCTGGCCTTAGAATGATGGGATGCCTAATTCCCTTGGCCTTGAACTCCGCTAACGGTATGGACTTAAACCTTGCCCGCAAAACCGTATTGGTCGCCGCCGCCAGCAGAGGCCTCGGCTATGCAACGGCCCGGCAGTTTGCCCGTGAGGGTGCCAATGTCGCCCTCTGCGCTCGCAGCGCCCAAGCGGACGTAGCGGCAGCCCAAATTGCCGCCGAAACCGATGCGAAGGTGATTGCGATTCGGGGCGATGTGTCTCAGCTGGCCGATGTGGAACGAGTGGTGAGCACCACGGTCGAAACCTTTGGCAGAACTGATTTCTTAGTTGAAAGGGGTTTACGAGAGAATTTTTCTCTATTTTCAAAGACTGGAAAGCGCTGGAGCTGTGCTGGTTGCTAGAGTAGGGAAATATTAAAGTGTACGGAGGTATGTTGTGTCATTGACTGCATTGGCTACTGGTACAATTGTTCAACTTGCTTTCAACGAACTTGTTAAAGCTGGAGCAGGAGAAGTGGCTAAAAGGTCTGTCGGTGAGGCAATAGACTTGTCAAGTCGTCTTCGTAAGAAGATTTTAGAAAGATTTACAGGTAATACTCAAGCAAAGGCTGCTCTAGTTGAAATTGAGAAAGAAGAAAATTTGGATGCAGTCACTAGATATCTAGATGCCGAGATGCAAAAAGATAGTGCATTTGCCACTGAAGTTCGGCAACTAGCCCAACAAATAATTAACTCCCAGAATCAAAGTCAAACAACTTTGAAACAGCAAAACAATAATTATGGTCGCGACCAAAATATTATTAATCAGCCTCAAGGAAATATAAGAATTGGGGGTTCTTGAGGATGGAGCAAAACAATAATTATGGTCGCGACCAAAATATCATTAATCAGCCCGAAATCGTAATTATAAATGCCGATACTGTAGCTGGCATTTCTGTTCCTAATATTTGTGGACTACATTACGTTAAAGCCAGGGAGAGGCTAGTCGAGGCGGGATGGCAGCCTTACGCAA
>JBGTOF010000189.1:0-14741 GCA_041742695.1 Elainellales cyanobacterium
ACACAGCCACCTGTCACTCCGCCCCGCGTTCCCAATAGTCGCATTGTGGTAGCCATCGACCCTGGACATGGCGGCATGGACCCCGGCGCCGTGGGCATCGGCGGGCTCCGGGAAACCAACGTAGTCATGCCCATTAGTTTAGAAGTCGCGGCACTGCTAGAGCAGCAAGGCATCCAGGTAGTGCTAACGCGACGCGACGAAAGTCGCACGGTAGATCTAGCCCCGCGCGTTCAGATTGCAGAAGCCGCTCGCGCCAATATCTTTGTTAGCATCCATGCCAATGCCATCAGCATGAGCCGTCCTGATGTCAATGGCATCGAAACGTACTATGCATCGGAATCTGGGCGGATACTTGGACAATATATCCACAACAATATGATTCGTTCGACTGGGATGAACGATCGGGGGCTAAAGCGCGCTAATTTCTACGTGATTCGCAACACCTCGATGCCAGCTACGCTGCTAGAGGTGGGGTTTGTCACGGGCGCACAAGATGCCCCTCGCCTTGCTAACCCGCAATTCCGCAGTCAACTGGCAGCGGCGATCGCCCAGGGCATTCTGCAATACGTGCAGCAAAACCCATAGCGCCACGCCCTCAAAACTAGACCCTAATGATACGTCAGGCCGGCAAATGCCTGAACCCGTGCTATCTGCGACACGGACAGCGCGGGTTTCCACGCTTTAGGCCAAGACTCCTGTGAGAGAGCAGCTCGGAGCATCAGGAGTTGAGCAGACGCACCTATTCCGATTGAAATCCGATTGAGAAAAGAAATCTGACCCAAAAAGAGATCTGAGTTAAGTTGCATCAAGTCAAACAATATGCGGTATAAAGGCGCTGAGCAGGAAAATATCGCTCCTATTTAGCAACCATCTAAAGGGCACCTCGATTAATTGCCTCATTGATAATCTTGGGAGCCCAGAACCACTGGAATCTCATTGCCATTCTCAACAAGATTTGTATTTTTCGAGGTGCCCTAAAGGCAGATCTCGATCGCAACCCATGCCATCAGTTACAGGATTCGGGGATGAGAACACAGGATGAGTTCTTCGATCCGAGTTATGTCCAAGGTATAGAGGAATTAATGCGCGGCTGCTGAGCTTTAGGCTAAATTGGTGGGAACTGGTTTGGGCTCCCCCGGCTGCATCTGCTGCGTGGTGCCAACTCGTTTCCAGAGCATTGTCGGGGCATGAATGTGTGTGAGGAGAGATGGGAATGACTGCTGCGCCGCAACCGATACGTCGAGATCTTCGAGGACGCTCTCGGCGATCGCTACCCTATGCACCCCCCGTCGAAAAAGACAGCCATAGCAAAATTGCAATGTTTCCGCCGCTGCAAGATGCCATCGGAGACGCTGGGGTGATGACGGTGGCGGCTGCGGCTGCACCCTTAGCGCCTGTTGTAGCGCCCGTCTCACCGGCTAGGACTCAGCGCCCTCGCTCTGCCATGCCGCTAAATCAGCGACGATCGGCAGACGCTCGACCCGGCAGAAAGGATTTACGGAGTACATTGGCGGCATCGGATCCACGGGGGACGCGGTTTCAGCCCTCGTCAAAACAGGTTTATGCTCAACCTACAGCCCCCGCGTCGCTGGCCGTGCGATCGCCCCAGAGCCCTCCGCTGCGGCCAGTCATTCCCGTCAACGCGACGCCCGTTCCGGCCTCAGCTCGACCCTTGGCTCAGCCGTCGGTGCCAGCCCCGGTAACGCGCACTATTAATACCACGGCAGTATCCACCCCAGTAAAGCCGCTGCCCAACCGAATGGCGCGGCCTCTGTGGTTGCGCTATTTGCTGCTGGGCCAGCGGCTGTCTACTCCGCTCACGCTGATGCTGATTGCAGGAGTATCCGTGATCTATGGCTGGATGGTGTATACCCAGCAGGCCTGGAGCCGCAGCTATTCTGAGTTAGAGCAACTCCAGCGGCAGGAGCGCCAGCTGTTATCGACCGATGAAGTGCTGAAGCATCAGCTAGCGGAGCAAGCGACTCAACCCGAGAGCGGCCTGGCTTTGCCCAATTTAGATAACACGTTGTTTTTGCCAGCCCCTGCCCCGCGGCCCCCGGTCAACGCAGCGCCAGCGATCGCCCCGTCTACCTACCCTTCTGCACCTGTGTCGAAGCCACTTGGGTATTAGGAATGCGTGACCCTGCGTTTTCTCTTTTCCCTCGCCAGCCGACCCGCGCCGTTAGGTTACGGCTCCAGCTCACGACTCTAGCTCACGACACGCGCACGCTTCATCCGTTATTGATGCCGGGTAATGCAGGGGCTAAACAATTGCCATGACGATATTTGAACCTCCTTCTCCTGGCGATCGCCCCACCCATCGCCGCCGTGGCGCAGGGCCAGCCCCGAGAACCTTAGCTCAGCCGCGCAGGCAACTGCACAGGCCAACCTGGGGCGAACGGGCCAAGCGACGTCTGCGTCAGATGTTGATCTCTAGCATGAGCACGACTGCAAAACGGAATCAGCAGTTGCAGCGTTCCCCTGTTCGCCATCCCTCGGCTCTTGCACTTTACTCTACCCGGCGACCTGTCAGACGGCCCGTAGAGCAGTCTCTTAGGTCTCGTCGTCCTGCGGCCATGCGTAGGGCGATCGCCCCACGCCAGTTGGTGCGTCAGCGCCCGATTCGCTTCCGCCTGCTGCTGGTGTGGGGTGTGCTGGCATTCAGCATCTTAGGGTTAGCGGTTAACCTATTTCGCCTGCAAATTTTGGACGCTCCGGCTCTACAGGCGAGAGCCGCCGCTCAGCAGACTCGCTATGTGGTTCCTCGGTTGCCGCGTCGTCCTATTATTGACAGTCGGGGTAACCTGCTGGCGATTGACCAGCCCGTCTATACGCTCTATGCTCATCCCACCCTGTTTAAGCAATCGGCTGAGGCGATCGCCCCGCTGGTTGCGCCCATCATCAAGCAGCAGCCCCAAGCGGTGTATCAAGCCCTCAACAGCGCAGAAAGTGGCATTGAGCTAGCCTATACCGTGTCAGAAGATGCAGCCGATCGCCTCCGCGCACTTCAGATTGATGGGCTAGAGCTGATCGAGCGAGAGCAGCGACTCTATCCCCAGCAAGATTTGCTGGCAGAGATTGTGGGCTATGTAAATGCCGATCGTCAGCCCCAAGCCGGTGTGGAATTTAGCCAACGGCAAGCGTTGGAGCGTCCCATGCGAGAGCGGGGACGCTATTTGAGCCAGCGCGGCAACGGGGCGCTGTTGCCCAATAATGTACCCCGCACGTTTTTTCAACAGGATAACTTGAGTCTGAAACTCACTGTAGATAGTGCCCTGCAGCGGATTGTGCGTGACGCGCTGCGACAATCGATGCAGCAGTTCAGTGCCAAGCGGGGTGCAGTGGTGGTGATGGATGTTCACAGCGGTGCTATTCGCTCGCTGATTTCTGAACCCAGCTATGACCCCAACCAATACTTCTCATATGATTTGGAGCACATGCGGAATTGGCCTGTGGCCGATACGATGGAGCCGGGCTCAACCTTTAAGCCCATTAATGTGGCGATCGCCCTAGAGTCTGGTGCCGTGTCTGCCACAGATAGCTTCAATGACGAGGGGCAAATTATGGTGGGGCCGTGGCCCATCCAGAACAACGACTACAGCTATGCCGGAGCCAGAGGCGTGCAGTCGGTGACTGAAATTGTGCAGCACTCGAGCAACGTAGGCATGGTACGGATGATGCAGCGGCTCACCGCCCAAGACTATTACACCTGGCTCGAAAAAATTGGGCTCGGGAAGACCTCAGGCATTGACCTGCCGTTTGAGTCGCCGAGCTATATCAAATCCCAAGATCAGTTCTTAAACGACCCGGTTGAGGCGGCGACCACCGCGTTTGGGCAGGGGTTCACCATCAATGCAATGCAATTAGTGCAGCTCCACAGTGCGATCGCCAATGGCGGTTATCTCGTGACGCCTCATCTCGTCGATGGACTCTATGACGCTAAGGGCGATCGCTACTGGCAGCCGACGCGCCCCGAGCAGCAGCGCATCTTCTCAGCAGAGACGACTCAAGCCGTGCTTTCGACGATGGAGGCAGCCGTTGAGGATGGCACCGGCACCGTCGCCCAAATTGACGGCTATCGCATCGCCGGCAAAACGGGCACCGCCCAGAAAGCCAGCGAACAGGGGGGCTATCTCGACAATGCTAGAATCACCAGCTTTGTCAGCATCTTTCCGTCAGATGCGCCTCGCTATGCCATTTTGGTGGTGGTGGATGAACCGCAGGGAGCAGACGCCTATGGGTCTACGGTGGCGGCTCCTGTCTCGCGGGTCGTGATGGAAGTACTGGCGGCAACAGACGGCATTTCGCCGACCCTTCCTCTCTCTGGCTCTGACGCTGAGGCCGACGCAGAAGCAACTGAAGCATCCGAAGCATCCGAAACTTTTTGATCCGCTACTCGTCCGTAAGGATAGCAGCGTCAGCCCTCTACCCTAGGGCGTCTTATTGCAATGTGCTGCAATAAGACGCCCCAGGCAGGATGGCAACAGCCAGGTTAGTGGCAGACAATGCAGGAGATATCAAAGATTCACAGCGGCTAGGAGATGAGTGGTATGGCATGGCGTTGGAAGGTAGGACTGGCAGCGATCGCCGGGGTATTGTTTTCGGCATCAGGGGCGATGGCCGCCGATGAGATCATTCTCAAATACGGCCCATTTCGCCAGTCGGTGGCGGTGGAAGACTTGAACCAGCTGGCTGAAACTGGAGAAGCGACCCCACGACTGCGACGGTTCTTGAGCCGCGCAAACCAAACTCCTGAGGAAGTGCAAAGGGCGCTAACGCAACAGCTGACGATGGATGTAGTGACGGCTGACCGCATCCTCAACCATCCCCTGGCAACGCCCGCCCTTGAGCAAGTGGGTGAGGTGATTTATCCCAATGCTCGCACGACAGCTATGCAGGCGATGCGAGCGGCCATTGTGCTGTCTGCCAGTAACGGCGGCACTGTGACCCCGATTGAGATCATCAATAACTATCCCACCCGCCGCGTTTTTGTAGAGGGCGATCGCCTGGTTGAGACCTTTCAGCAGTTTGGCTCAATTCAGCAGCGCGTCAGCGATTTGTTGGGTGTGTTGCGACGGTTCTAGAACGTGTTTTATCCGCATGACAAAATAGCGGCAGGAAGTTTCATCTTCCTGCCGCTATTTGTGTGGCTAATCATGGTTTAGCAAATCAGAGGCTAAGAACCCTAGTAAGCTAACGTTTCTAGCGTTTCTTTTAGATAGCGGCTAACGCACTGATCAAGCGATAGCTCGCGCATCTCGGCATCATTGAGTGTTTCTAACTGCCAGCGCTTAAAGCCAGAACTTGTGGCGATCGCCTGCTTTAAGCTGTTCCAAATTTCTTGATCGTTGGGTTGCGCGTTTCGAGAAGCTGAGAAAGACGCCATAGAATCCTCGTGGGTCGTGTGATGGGGTGAGCGAGACGGAGGTGCAGTCTACTTTCAAGATAACCTATACATCTCAAGATACTGTGTTATCCAACACCAACCCTAGATTTGCGATTAGCCCTTCGGGCTCTCGTCGCTAGGTTGAGGGCGAGGCTCTGGTGAGTTGTCTGACGTAGCATCAGATGTTAATTCAGAAGTGTTATCAGCAGGCTGCTCTGCATAGAGGCCCGACATCTCACCATCTGTTCTATCTGCAGAACCATCAGGTACAGAATGAGGCTCCGCGTCCGGAGTCTCTAACGAATCCTGATTTATCACCCAGGACGTATCCGCTTCGTCGTGATCCAACGCCTGAACCTCTGCCGGGTCTGCTGTCTCACTGAGAGCCGCTGTCTCCGCATTAATGGCCCCATCGATTGACGGGTCAGTCAATGGCGGTGAGTCTATCTCTTGAGGCGGCATTTCACCCTCGGGAGTTGCAGGCTCTAAAGCTTCCTCAGGTGCATGTTCAGGTGCAGATATAGTCTGATCAGACTGTTCAAACCCTAGCTCGAGAGGCGGCACTGGATAGGTCTCTAGGACGGTTTCTGGCGCGTCGGCTGACGTTGCTTCTGAGCCTAGCTCTGCGTCTGAGTCTACGCCCATAGCAGAACTGTCACCCTTAGTCGATGCAGGTGATGCCGATGGCAGCGGCTCATCCTGAGGGGTCGCAGCAGCATCATCCCAAGGGGATTCACCAGCGCTCCAGCTGGGTGAGGCTGCTGGCTTAGATTGCGCTGTAGACATTGGGGACGACGGGCTAGGGGCTAGCTTGGGCTCTACCACTAACGGCGGTAGCAGGTGCGCTAACCGCCAGCCCAGAGTGGTGAAATCTTTGGGGATCTGATCGGGAGGATAGGGCGTAAGTTTGGCAGCGGAAGCATCGGAAACGACGAGAACACGCCCTGCGCTGGCGGCGATTTGCAGCAGCAGATTGCTTAGAAAGAAGGCGATCGCCCCCAGCCCTAACCCAGTCCATCGGCTGCGACTCGGTGCAGCCGAAGCGATCAGGGGCGCAGCTTGGTAAATTTTCCACAGCAGCACCAGCATCAGAACGGCAACGGCGATCGCCACCAGCTGCGTTTGGAACGACTTGAGGGGTCGCAGCGCCCGCTGCTGCTGCTCCGTTAGCTCAGACGGCTTAAGGCACACCGCATAGAGGCTATAGAAATTAAACGGACGCTGCCACTGCAACCAGAGCGGCGCAGCGATGCCCGCTATCCCCACCAGCAGCACCTCCAACGGCACCGGCAAGACAGGATCTCCCGTTGCCAGCCCCAGCGCACAGACCTCTAGGCAAAGGGGCACCGCCGCCGCACCTGCTAGATGAATCCACAGGTAGGGATCAGACCAGAAAGAGCGCATTGTTGTCACCTCGGCTACCACTGCCATCCTACAGCGGTTTGCGCCTGGCGGCGTTGCTGAATACAAGTATGATTTGCCCCCCCAGTCCCCCAATTTTGGGGGGAGACAGAGTCTCAAAGTCCCCAGAATTGGGGGATTTAGGGAGCCATGCAGAGTCTAGAGGTTTTGCCGGTTCATATCTCGATTCAGCAACGCCCGCCTGGCTTAATGGAGGCCAGATTCAAAGGACTGTCCCGTCCTGGAAGAGAGCCTGAAGGGGTATGCGCGGAACAGCTTCTCTGTGAATGAGCGACACTCGTGGAATGCACCAGTGGCGCTCACCCCAACAGACTGAGCTGAATAAAGGCATCTTCTTCTGCATTTGCCTTGGCCTTGCTCTTGCGGCGGCCTTTGGGCTTGTGGGGGCGAATGTCTACATGGGCTACAAACCAGGTTCGCAGCGCTTGTGCCTGCTCCAAATCTAGCGCCTCAAGGTTGAGCGCAGTGGGGTATAGATCGGGCGTTGGGGTCTGCGCCCAGCTCACCTCGCTATCGAACCAATCTGCGGCTAGGGGCAGCACCGACTCTGGCAGCCGCGCTAAGTAGGGCAATACGTTGTCTTGGTTCAGAAACTTCTGACGCTGCTGCTCCAACTGCTTCACCCGACGTTGACGGGCTTTTTTATAGTCCAAAACGGGCGGCGGATAGTCGCTCAGACGCGGCGGTTTGCCCAATTGTGCTGGCGGTAGATGCGCAACTTCTGGCACCCACTGCTTGATAAACAGACCCTCTGGATCGCAGCGATCAACTGCGACCTGCTCTGGGTTATAGATGCGCGTCCAGGTTTTATCCACACAGTGGGTCACACCGGCCTGCATGGCCCACTGGTAATGGTCAATGGGGCAGTCTCCGTCGATGAGGTGCCGCATGAAGTGCAGCGCCCCAAAGCGCCAGTCCATGCCCGCTAAATTGGTCAGAAAACTAGAGTACAACGCGCGGACGCGGAAGTTGAGCTGCTTCCAGCCGCCAGTGGCGTCTAAACACCGCGCCGCCGCATCCACAATGGGAAAGCCTGTTTGCCCCTCTCGCCATGCATCATAGAGGCCTTGGTCGAAGGCCCAGCCATCCTCATCAAAGATGCTGTAGAGCGATCGCACCTCCAACTGCGGCAAATAGCGAAACCGCTGGGCAAAGCCGCTCCCCCATCGCAGGCGAGCGATCAACTGCTGGCGACTGCGCTCAGCCCGGGTGTCAGGGCACTCCCACTGTTGCGCTGTTTGCACACATTCCCGCACTGAGATCGCCCCAAACTTGATGTGAGGGCTGAGCCCCGTCGTAGCTTCTGCACCTGGATAGGAGAGCTGCCAATAATAGCGCGTAATTTTTTCGTCATAAAACTCGCGTAGCATTTGCCGCGCGGGTTCCGTGCCACCGGGGGGAATTTCCTTGTCGTCTGGCTCTAGCCCTAAATCTTGCAACGTGGGGATGGGTAAACCGGTCACGCCTTCTGGCAGCTCAACCCGGCTAGGCGCAGGGATTTGCGGGGAAAGCATGTGCAGATACCACAGATCTCGATAGCGCGGATACGGGATCAAGTCAGGCGTAGTCCCCGCTGGTTCAAACCAGCGAATTTTCATCTGCGCTTGGTTCAACGCCCGATTGAGCCGTGCATCTCGCACCCGGCCATAAATCCGCTCAAAGTCAATATGGGCGTAAATGCCGTCGGCTTGGGTGTCGCGCACCAGCTGCGGCAGCACCTGCACCGGGTCACCATAGCGAATGATTAACTGACCGGAGCGATCGCGCAAATCTTGATCTAGCGACTGCAAGCACTCCAGCATAAACCCGACCCGTGCGACTGCTGTTTCGGGATGGGTCAGCAGGGCTCGGTCAAAAATAAAAACGGGAATCACTGCACCCCGCATCGCCGCACGATATAGCGGCGCATGGTCAAACACGCGCAAATCTCGCCGAAACCAGACGATAGTGCGATTCATAGCAGGGCCGGGGCAATGGGCTAAGGGAGGCTGCGCATTATTAATTAATGTAACGCAGCCGCCAATTCTCGGCTCCTAACTAATTCATCTCTTCTAAAAAGGTTTGCACCCGCCCATTCGGAGCCAGCACCACCCGAATCAGCGCAGGCTGACCGTTGGAGGTGGGCGACACAAACGACTCGCCCATCAGGGGCATTCCGGTTCGATCGATGTAGTTTCCGGCCACGATTCCTAACGGCAACACCTGCTGCACGGTGCCGTCTGCATTGACCAACACGCGATATTCGATGGCCTGGTTAAGCGACTCGGGCGGCGTCCATCGCTCCTGGAAGTATTGATTCGCTTCGTCAAGTTGAGAGATGCCTGTTGCGCGTCGAGTGGGAATCCCCGCTGGGTTTACGGCAGCAGTGCTCGTGCTGTCGCCAGAGGGAAGAACGGTGCCGCTAGACCCGGCTTCGCCAGAGCGCAACAGCCCTGATTCCGGCAGTTGTGCGCCTTGGCTAGGCACTAGCACGCCTGGGTTTTGGGGCTGTTCTAACGGAGACGCCTGCATCGGCGCTCTGCCCATTGGCGTGGGTGCTACAGCAATAGATGCGCCTGCAGGGGGCGCGGCGGTAGCTCCCGTCGGATATTGAGGGGCTTGCGCTAAAGGTGCTGGGGCTCTTTGCGGCTGGAGTTGCGGTTGCGGCTGCGACTGCGGCACTGCACCGGGCTGGCCAAACGCCCCAGGCTGTGGCACCTGTGCAACGCCCCCGGGAGGCACTGGCGGCACAGCGTTGGGATTCGCCTGATCCGGGACGAGCAGGCTGCCATTAAGACCCTCCTCTTCAAACAGTTGATCAGTAGCCGGGGAGCCGGTTAAGGCTTCAGACGTAGCGTCTGCAGAGGTGCTGGCCTCGCGGGTGGCGACGGTAGCATTGGGGGTCTGAGTGACATCCATCACGAACTTGGTGATGCCGCCCGTTGCGCCCAGAGCCAGCACCAAAACTGCTGCCGTCTTCAGCCAACCTGTAGTAGGACTCGACCAGCGCGATCGCCCCATCGCAGGCAAGGCAACGGCTTCTGCCGCATAGTCATCCAGCGCATTGGCTAGGTCAAACAGCTGAGTCGCGCTCAACCGCAATACCTCACCCGACGCGGCGGTTGCCAATGGCCCCAAGTGCAAGTCGTGAGCCAATAGCCCCGCGGGTTTTAGGTAAATCGAGGTTGGCATGGCTAGCACAGTATTCGCCTCAGGTCGAGACGACAACGCTGCTGTTGTGTGTAGCAGTGTCTCGTGTAGTGGCAGAGGCGCGATTGGATGCCCATTGTCGGCAGGGTGCAGGTATTGCAAAGCCGGCTGCATTTGCTGGGCATCTGGTTCTAGCAACTGCTGCACATAGGTTCTTACTGCTTCGCTCAGCGCGTCTAATTGCAGGCGATCGCCCGACACCATCACCTGCTGATGATCCGCCAGTTTGGGATCATCGAAACTCAGATCAAAGCGCACCTGCCGCAGCACCGTGCGATCTGTCCAGCTTGATAGCGCTGACCGAGCTGCTGCCACCTCAAGCGTGCAGGTGGGAGGAGTATATCGACGAAGGACAGAAGAGGTCATGAGCAATCTAGGGAAACGGTAAATACGTGCAACGGAAACGGGTACGGACGACCTTGCGGGCAATTCCAGCACAGATCAACGAAGCAGATCTTAACGAGCAGATCCTGTGCCGTTTATCGCGTCTGCAAGCACAGTGTATTAAAACAGACGATATATCTATCGGGCTCGATCGAGCAGCGCTAACCACAGACGACGAGAGCCATGAGGCACGCTATAAAACAACAGGTCAATCAGCAACTTAAGCGCGAGCTGGGTCAGTTGTTCAGGCTTAGCCAACTCTGTTTCATCCATCCGCTCTTCGTAGGTGTTGGTAAAGTTGTCGAGATAGTCACCCAGCAGCGCCGCCTCATGAGGGGCGCGGCCTTGCTCCGTCAACTGTTCCAACAGCGCCACGGCTCGGCGAATGAGCTCTTGATGCTGCTTCGCCAAATGACACACGATTAAGACGAGCGATCGCGCCTCCTCTACATCCATGCGTTTGCGCCCCTGCCCCTTGCGTAACGGACTCGACTGCCTTAGCCGCCATAGGGCCACCCGATCCGCCACCACCTCGGTCAGGTTTAGATCTTCTGCCGCCCGCAACATCGCATCTGAACCCAATCCCACCAGAGCTTCTAGCGCCAGCAACACCAAATCTAGATGCGCCTTAATGTTGTCGAGCTGAGCCGCATCGAGCTGATGAGCTAAGGGCAAGTCATCTCGATGCGGCTGTGATACAGGGTGATTGGCAGTCGAAGGCATAACTCTAGACTAAGGGGGAACGAGGGAAACGCAACGCTGGTTACAGCTCTTGAAACACAATACGGCAAGTCTATCCAATGAACTCGTGAACAGTGGCACCTGGCAGAACTGACCACTCCCACCGCCCTCACACTAGACCCATTGCCACGATTGAGTGGGTTAAAAACCCCTACTCTTATGGAACCCTTGTTAAGCAAAGGTCGCGTAAAAAGATAAACGCCACCCGGGCTTTAAGTGCTTTATCCACTGCCGCGACAAGCGACCACGACGCCATCCTAGCGAAGAATAGTTGCATTTCTCTACCCCTTGTCCTTACGATTTCTTTATAACTACGTGAAGCAACGTAGAATCTATTCGAGCTATGGGGGTTTTGCGAACCCAATCCCGTAAAACAAAAGAGACAAATTTCACAAACGTTTAGAAATATATAGAAAAGCGGGGCAATGCTCACGCTTGCATCCAGGATTGAGACTTCTCCTCAACCAATTACAAACCTGTTAGTGAGGTTCGGCAACAGTGGCGTCGTCGCGGTTACTCAGACCTTTTAAGACTGGAGATTGAGGGAGATCGATTAAATCATGACAGCAAGAATGTAGCGATATTGGATTTTGTCTTTTACTAAGGGCATTTGCAACAGGATCAAATCTAAATCCATAACCTAGAGTGATATTTTTGTGGAAATGTTGTTGGAAATTGGTTACGGTTTCGCCTGCAGTCAGAACAAGTGAGGCCAGAGTGAATTGGTAGCCAGAATTAAGCACAGAACGTTTAGGTCGGGACTGTTCGCCTAGCGGGCATCGTCAAACTCTGGCTCTAGATTTTGATGGCTCAGGCTGCCGATTCGGGTGTATCGATTGATTCCAATTATTGGCTCAATGTTAGCTCAATGTTGAGCGGGCAAGTGGAATTAACGCTTGCAAATAGTTTGTCGCATGCTGGTTCAACAGGATGCTTGCTCAACGCAGCAACACACCACAGCAGCGGTTTAGATGTCACCAGATTCTTTATTATTTCGGACACGGCGCAATGAAAAAGGTGTTATTTCTATTGGGCGAGTTAACCGATCAAGATGTGGATTGGTTGGTTCAGGCGGGCAAGAAAGAGCAGGTTCCCGAAGGAAGTGTGTTAATTCACGAAGGGCAGCCTGTTGATACTGTGTATGTGCTGCTAGATGGGGCATTGGTTGTGTCTATCTCAGCGTTGCAAGGGCGACAAATCGCTCGGTTATCCAGTGGTGATGTGGTGGGTGAGATGTCGTTTATTGACTCACGCCCGCCCTCGGCTACGGTACAAACCCTAGAGCCCTCTACGGTGCTGGCCATTGAGCGATCGCACCTGTCTGAAAAACTTAAATATGACGAAGGCTTTGGCTGCCGCTTCTATCGGGCTTTGGCAATCTTGCTGTCTCATCGGCTGCGCGGCACGGTCAAATCGCTAGGTGAGCCAGAGCAGTTGCCCTCGCCGCCGTCACCTGCATCTACTGCCACCCCACCTGACCTGCCGACCGCTCAAAAACTTCCTATCGTGGACGATAGAGCTGAAACGCTAGCTCTGGCACAACAGCGGTTTGAGCGGCTGCTGAACCAACTGGATACCGTATCGTGAGCGCTCGCCCCTAACCGCGTCAGCATTACACCGAAACAAAGGGGAGGATGAACAGCCATGATGCAGGCTTTTCATCCTCCCCTTCATCGCCTTTAATTGATGCTTCGCGTCATGTGCCCACAGGTCTTGAGCTAAAACTTGAGTTCATAGAGCGATCGCCATCGACTCCGTCGAGATTAATGCCCTACGCGCCACGCAAAAACGCGCCATCTAGCGATTGGTGAAACTGCTGCACGTTTTCTCCAACCTCAATCGGCAGCACTACTTCCACGTTTTCATGCGGACGCGGAATAATCACCCAGGTTTCTAATGCGCCGCCCGGCGTGTTTTGTGCCGCCTCAATGCCAGCATCCATTGCCGTCTTCACTTCAGATACGTCGCCCCGAATCATAATGGTAAAGCGAGCGCTTCCGGCGCGGATATAACCCACTAGCGTGACTCGACCCGCTTTCACCATGGCATCCGACGCTGCTAGCACAGCCGGAAACCCCTTTGTTTCTAACGCTCCAACCGCAATTGGCATTGTTCTCTCCTAAATAAACCCCTGAGCCAGGGGCAATGTTGATGACTCGTTTCGGCTCCCTGCACGCTGTCGGCCAAATCGCTATCCAACCCGCCTATCTATCTTGAGCATGAAAGATTTTGGAACAGGTCTGTTGCACGGGGATAAGGCGCTGCAACGGATGCCAGGCTTAGCTGGCATAGCGGCTTTATCAAGCCTGGGTTACATAAATCGTTCCACCTCGGGCGTGTATTGAATTGGCAATGTGGCTTCTAGGTTTTCAGGCGGATTCGGAATAATCCAGTAGTCTACCAGTTCTGCCCCAAACACCTTGCCGACTGCTTCGATGCCCGCTTCAACAGCAGGCCGAACTTCAGAGGTGCTGCCGCGCACCGCCACCAAAAATTCACCCCGTTCTGCTAGACCAAAATAGACCAGAGTCACTCGACCCGATTTCACCATTGCATCGGCAGCGGCTAGAACACCAGGAAACCCCAAGGTTTGAATCACACCAACTGCTGCTGGCATACTATTACTCTCCGATGGGCGCGTGTCGTTGTGTGGATAATATCTTAAACCTGTGGGCGAGGATGGAGCAAAGGCTTCGCGTCTGCTCTATCAATCCCAACAATAGCTTTGAAACACCACCCTTGTTCTAAACATTGCGGCAAATGCACCACAATGATGAGCAAGGGGCGCGATCGCCGCATCCGCATCGTGTCTGTTGCACTACCGCATTGACATTATTCTATGAACAAGTGGGGAGATTCAGCGAATATAACTTTGAAAAGTGATTGAAAAGCAATAGTTATACATGGTCGGTAGTCGTTTGGTAGCATTCTTAATCTCGCGTTGCGATAACAGGACGCCTAATCTGGGAATCTCGGGTAAACCCATGCGGGACAAAGGTTTTACTCCAAAGCACCACTCCATGGATAGAACGCAAGTTAGCAGGGTATAACGGGATGGCTCGACAGATAAAGCAGGGTGCAGGCTGGCGCATTGGCTGGGATGCTGCTGCTCTAGAGTTCTGTGGCTTGGTGGGCGGAGAAGACTGGGCGCTGGAGCTGACAGATGCAGAAATGCGAGACTTTGAACGGCTGGCGCTAGACTTGGCCGATACTATGCAGGCGATGACGGCTGAGCTGATGGCAGAGGAGCAGATTTGCTGTGAGGTGGAGAGCGATCGCCTCTGGTTAGAAGCAGAGGGCTTTCCCCAAGCCTATGGGCTGCGGCTACTGGTGCTGACCGGGCGTCGAGGCGAGGGAGCATGGGCAGCGGCAGCAGTGCCAGAGTTGATGCAGGCGCTCCGAACCCTGACGCTGTTTTAGACTCAGCATGACTGGTATTCAGAACGACTGGTATACAGTTTAGAAGTTGCAATGATTAAATACAGTGTAAACAAAGTTTTCTGACGGTTTTCCTGTAGAGGGAGTGGCTGATAGGGTATTGGGTGAAGCATGGACACTCAGCATGGGGAAACAGTCTCTTAAGTTAAGCCAAACGGATCGGGCGTATCTCAAAGCTCTT
>JBGTOF010000231.1:0-1947 GCA_041742695.1 Elainellales cyanobacterium
AGACAGGTCGGCTGCGACCACATCTTCAGGTGTACTGCCCGGCCCAAATGCGCCGTCAAAGGCATCGCGTGCGCCCAGCACAATTCGCTGCTCCGGCACCGCGGTTGCTGCCGCCGGAATATCTGGGTGCAGTCGATTGAAGCAGTGAGGATCGTCGGCACAAAACTCACCTACTCTCTCTAGAACGAGGGGCGGGGTTTGACCAAGGGCGGGAAGCGATCGCACCCCTGCCACCCCCGCCAGCAGTACAATTACGCTGACAAAAACCAATACGTTTCGCTTCAACTTGCTCACCAGTTCACACCTCACAATGAATCAGCACCAGCATCCCCCCCATGGGGATGACACCTGATATTGGGAGAGTTGTAGCAAAAACAATTTCTGGGCTGTAGCCAAGTTAGCTACAGTTTGTAACTAAATCGAGGATTATGGGCGGCAATCTCAAGGTTTGATGCCCTGAGATGCCCAACAAAATTGCCTTAGCAGTGAGGAGAGGTCACGCGTGGTTTTGCAATCTGATGTTGATCTAGCCCATCGATCCATTTCTGTTCACGTCCATTCCCAACGTCATCACCAGCATTTCCATAGCGACCCTACTGAAGGGCATGCTCATACTCATGGGGTGATCGACCCGCAAATTGCTGCATCAGATCGTGGTTTATGGGCAGTGAAATGGTCATTTGTAGGCCTGATAACCACAGCAGTATTGCAGGTTGGCATTGTCGCCCTGTCAGGTAGCGTAGCGCTGCTGGCAGATACCTTTCACAACTTTGCTGATGCCGCGACTGCAATTCCTTTGGGGTTGGCATTTTGGCTCAGCCGCCGCGCCCCAACTCCCCGGTTTGCCTACGGCTATGGCCGGGTTGAAGACCTGGCTGGGGTGGTTATTGTTGCCATCATTTGCTTGAGTGCCTTGGTAACTGGCTATGAATCGCTCCATCGCTTTCTTCAGCCTCAGCCCATTCAGCAGGTTGGGTTGGTTGCTTTCGCTGCTCTCGTTGGGTTTTTGGGAAATGAAATGGTGGCTCGGTTTCGGATTCGAGTTGGTGAGGAGATCAATAGCGCGGCGCTAGTTGCCGATGGCTACCATGCCCGCATGGATGGGTTGACCAGTTTGGCTGTGCTAGTCAGCGCCCTAGGAGCCTGGCTGGGGTTCCCTATCGCTGACCCACTAGTTGGGCTATGCATTACCGCGGTCATCATCAAAATCGTGATTCAATCGGCCCAATCTGTTTTCACACGGCTCCTAGATGGAGCTGACCCTGAGCTAAGCCACGAAATTTACCATACCGTTGAGCCTGTAGACGGGGTAGCAGTGCGTCAGGTACGCAGCCGCTGGCTTGGGCATCAGCTTCAGGTGCATCTCAAGCTGGCGGTGGCGGCTGATCTCTCGATTGCAGAGAGCGAGATCTTAAAGCAGGCGGTTCGAGATCAACTCAGCCAGCACCTGCCCTGTTTGAGGGATTCTGTCATTGAGCTACAGCCAGAACACTAGGCCTAGACCAGGGTCGTAGTGGTCTGTCACAGATTAGACCTCTTGCACATTAACCGAAGTATCACGGCTAACTGGCAAACGGCTCAAAATAACGAAAATCAGGACATACGTAATTTAGAACTGTCCTGATGATGAACGACACTTTAGCGCAAACCCTATCTGCTCAGCAGTTCAAGCGCCGGTTTGGGGTGCAGCGCGAGACCTTCAAGCAGATCGTCAACGCCCTCCAGCCCCTGTGGAGAGATAAACCCAAGCCCGGTGCTAAACCCAAACTAGGCCTGGCGGCGCGGGTGTTGTTGACGCTGGAGTACTGGCGAGAGTATCGCACGTACTTTCATATCGGGAGTAGCTGGGGGGTCCATGAGTCAACGGTCTGCCGTATCGTCCACTGGGTTGAGACCACCTTAATGGCCTCCAGACGGTTCCGATTGCCTGGCAAGAAGTCCTTGCTC
>JBGTOF010000244.1:0-29314 GCA_041742695.1 Elainellales cyanobacterium
TAGAATAGCGAGCACTTCCTCGGGGCTGAGGTCTGCCATGCTCAACAGGTCGCGTCCCTTTAGTGACTTCATGCGGTGTGCGGGGGTAGATGGAACTGGATGAATCAAAACCCTATCAGATTCCCCTCAATCTCTCAATCCACGGCGGCACATTCCGGGGGTTCCCCATTGGCCCGGTAGACGAGAGCTAAAACGAACGCGAGTTTGATCATCCATGACAGACAATCCACTACAAAATGGCGATTTGCTGTTTTAAGCGGGTTTTTTGTTGGAGCAGGTTGGCTTCCATCTGATGGAGTTGATCGCGCTGGGTATAGAGATTGGGCAGTTTGCGTTTAATCGCGACTTTGCGCTCTAGGGCAGCGCGGGCGGCGGCTTCTTTGACTTGTTTGAGCGCCAGTTGAGCCACGCGGTGCCAGGTGTCTTGCTCCTGTTCAGCCTGCTGAATTTGGCTGCTGAGCTGATGGCGGGCGATCGCCACATTATGCAACGCCTGCTCAATCGTCGCCGCCGCTTGAATCGGATCGCCCTCTTGCGCCGCTTCGTTCACCAAACCGCCGCGCCGTGCCAGGTCTACCAGGTTGAGATCCAGGCCAAAGTTAGAAATCTGCCGACTGTCGTTGCGACCTATTTTGCACCAGGTAGCAAAGTGTTCGCAGTTGTTGGCGGTGAGGTTATAGCGGCGTTCGCCCAAGCGACTTTCAGCCCGCTCCACCACCACATCAGGAATGTAGCTGGCAACATACTCTTTCACTGACACCGGGTTTCCCCAGGAAAAGTCAGCCCAAGGGGTGCGCCGGACGACGGGGTCTGATTCCACTTTGCTGTAGTGAATGACGGTGCCATCGCCGCAGTCAATGCCGTGGTGCTCATACACGCCGTCGAGCTGGAGAAAGGGGCGCATCACATAAATTTGGTCGCCGCGAGCCATGGGTGCTAAGGAGGTATGGGGATGCTGAGAAGAACTTCGACCAATATAATGGCGGGGCAGTCGTTGAGGGTAGAGGTGTGGTGCAGCAGTTGGGCGATGGCTTAGGTCAAGACGGGGGTGATGATATTGCAGGAACGTCGGTAGAGGCCATGATGGCGATCGCTCGAACCATTGGCTGGGGAGCCTCTAAGATTTTGCGCGCCTACTATCGCGGCGTGTCCCCAGACGATGGCAGTCAGCAAGGGTTAAACATTCAAAATAAAAAAGATGGGCCAGTGACGGCAGCCGATTTGGCCGTGAATCGGTATGTGCTCGATGCATTGCAGCAGGCGGTAGGCACTGAGCAGTTTGGCTACCTTAGCGAAGAAACCTACAAAGCCAGCGCCGCCAATGCGCCGTTTCCTCAAGACTGGGTGTGGATTATCGACCCGCTGGATGGCACCCGCGACTTCATTGACCAGACCGGAGAGTATGCGTTTCACCTGGCGCTCACCCACGGGGGGCGTCCGGTGATGGCGGTCGTCGCTTGCCCCGAGGCCGAGCGGCTCTACTTTGCCAGCCTAGGGGGCGGCACCTTTGTAGAAACTGCGGATGGGACGGTAACAGCGGTGCAGGTCTCAACGCGCGATCGTCCCGCAGATCTAACAGTCGTCGTCAGCCGCACCCACCGCGACGAGCGATTTAATCAACTCTTGCAGCAGCTTTCGTGCCAAAAACAACTGGGAGTAGGCAGTGTGGGCGGCAAGATTGCAGCCATCGTCGATCAGCGGGCAGATGTCTACCTGTCGCTATCGGGCAAGTCTGCTCCAAAGGATTGGGATCTGGCCGCACCAGAACTCATCCTCACCGAAGCCGGAGGACAGTTCACCCATTTCACGGGCACACCGCTGCGCTACAACACGGGCGATGTGAGCCAATGGGGTGGTCTGCTGGCGAGCAATGGATTGTGCCATACGCAGCTTTGCCAAGAAGCAGAGAGTCTGCTAACCGAGATTGAGGGGAGAGGGTGAGTCTAGCCGATTGCGTGGGTTAACGGGTTAAGGATGAATTGGCGTTCGTTTTTAACCCGTACTTTAGAAAGACAAACCTTGCCCCCGTTGGATGGCGTCTAACTGCGTCAGGCTGAAAGGTGAAAGCTCGCGTTTACTGGAAGCCAAACCGCACCATTGCGCCCAATAGCTCGTTGTAGGTGACTTTGCCATTGCGGGCTGCGGCGTGTTTTTCGAGCAGTCGCTGGAGTTGCGCGCCGGTGACGGGAAATTCAATTTTATCGGCGAGGGCGATCGCCTCACTCAGCGACAGCAGTCCATTTTTGTTGGCATCGAATTCTCGAATCTTTTTCAGCAGCACATAGTGAGGTTCTGCGACTGCAAGAAACTCTTCGAAGGTGATCTCGCCGTCCCCATCGGTGTCCATTGTGTTGAACTTATCGACCAAGCGGGTGCGTTCTAGCTCCAGCATGGCGGTGATGTATTCTTCTAGTTGAATTTTGCCATCCTGATTCGTATCCATCTGAACAAACGCCTGCTGAATGGCCGTCAGCCGCTCAGGCACCAACAATTCTTTTGCCTCTTCGGAGACCTGAAGGTTAAAGTTCTCTGCACTCATAGGAGGGGGTCAATCGAGCCAACAACTCACTAAGAATACCACCCTGCAATCCCGCAGCCAGTTCATAAGGGGCACTCATCAAGCCGATTATGGGGAAGAGTTGCAACAGTTGATTACTCCACTGCATGTGTCACCCTACCCGGCAGCGAACAGCAGGAAACCGTGTTGAGAAACTTCAAATTTTGCTCTGGTGTACTAGATGACAGTTCTACAATCTAAGGACAGCGCAATCTAGGGAAGGCATGGGGCGATCGCTCATGGCCCAGTGTCGCTCGCGCTTAATCCAGTCTTTTTCCACGAGGGTTTTATGACGGCAACCACAGAGAAAATGGTGCATTACCCCATGATCATTGCAGGGGAACCCATCACCTCCGGCAGCGAAGATGTGCTTGACCCCGCCACGGGGCAGACGTTTGCCACTGTGGCCCTAGGCACCAGCGCCGATGTAGACCGGGCTGTGGCAGCGGCCAAGGCCGCCCAGGCAGAGTGGGCAGCCTTAGCCTATAGCGAGCGCAGCGCCGCAATGATGGCCTTTGCTGATGCGCTAGAGGCTCATACTGACGAACTGTGCCAGCTCGAGAGCCTCAATGCCGGCAAGCCCATGAAGCTCACGGTGAATGGCGATATTCCCTTTTCTGTCGATAACCTGCGCTATTTTGCAGCGGCAGTGCGGCGGCAAGAGGGGGCGGCCTCGGGTGAATATGTCGGCGGTTATACCAGTCTGCTGCGGCGCGAACCCATTGGCGTGGTCGGCGCGATTACGCCATGGAACTACCCGCTGATGATGGCCGTGTGGAAGATTGCACCGGCGATCGCCGCTGGGAATGCCATCGTGCTCAAGCCTGCCCCCAATACCCCGATCACCTCCATTCGGTTAGCTCAGATTGCGGTGGAAGCAGGCTTGCCTAAGGGGCTGATTAACATCGTCACGGGCGGGGCCGAGGTGGGCGAGGCCATCTGCACCCATCCTGGCATCGGCATGGTGAGCTTTACGGGCAGCACCCGCACGGGCAAGCGCGTGGCAGAATTAGCGAGCAGCACGGTCAAGCGCGTCACGTTAGAGCTGGGCGGCAAAGCCCCCTTTGTCATCTTTGACGATGCCGACATGGAAGCAGCAGCCCAGGGGGCGATCGTGGGCGGCTTTCAAAACTCTGGGCAAGACTGCACTGCTGCTACTCGCATTTATGTCCAAGACAGTCAGTTTGACGCCTTTGTAGCGCGGTTAACAGAGCTAGCCAACCAAGTGGTTGTGGGAGATCCCTTCGGCGATGACACAGACCTAGGCCCGCTCTCTAGCCAGTCCCATTTGAATAAAGTGACGGGCTATGTAGAAGAAGCCAAGCAACAGGGATATCACGTGGTGACCTGTGGCGGCACAGTGCCCAGCCAAGGCTACTTTTTCCCGCCGACGCTGATCGTTGATCCGCCCCAAGAAGCAAGCTGTGTCTGTGAAGAAATTTTTGGCCCGGTGTTGGTGGTGAAACGGTTCTCAACGGAGGAGGAGGCGATCGCCCTTGCCAACGATACCCCGTACGGCCTCGCGGCCAGCGTGTGGACGCTCAACGTGCAGCGCGCCATGCGCGTGGCTAAAGCCCTGCAAGCGGGCACCGTGTGGGTGAACGATCACTTGCCCATCGCCAGCGAAATGCCCCATGGTGGCTTTAAGCAAAGTGGCTATGGCAAAGACATGTCGCACTATGCCTTAGAAGAATATACGGTCGTCAAGCATGTGGTGCTAGAACTGGCCGGGGAACAGCGCAAAGGGTGGCACTTCATGGTCTTTGGCAAAGAAGGCACCTGATTTCAGCCTCGCATCATGTCTAGTGCCGCAAATTCAAACAGATTGGGGGGCGTCACTTGATGACGCCCCCCAATCTGTTTTTTCCAAGGCTAGTTAGCAGCAATGACAGCCGATGCTAAATTACCGTGCCATCAGGAATGACCGTATTCTTGAACACTACGATGATGCCGTTGCGGATGTAGAACCCTAGATCCTCCCGCTCCGCTTCTTCCACCCGGTCTTTGTTGATAATTTGCACATTGTTGCCAATGCACGCATTTTTATCCACAATGGCCCGGCGAATGGTGGTATTGGCGCCGATGCCCAACGGCACTTTGCCTTCTTGTGCAAAGGTTTGGCGTTCTACCATGGGTTGATAATAGTCCGACCCCATAATCATGGTGTCTTCAATTACTGACCCCGTTTCGATTCGGGTACGAATGCCCAGAATGGAGTGCTTGATGGTGCATTCCTTCAGAATGCAGCCTTCTCCAATCATGGTGCGCGAAATGTTGGCGTCTTGGATTTTAGACGGAGGGAGCGATCGCCCTCGGGTATAGATCGGCGCGTCTTCATGATAAAAGCTGAACGGCGGCTGAGGCTGCTGGGTTAGGGCCAAGTTGGCCTCATAGAACGACTCAATGGTTCCAATGTCTTCCCAGTACCCGTCAAACAGATAAGCTTGAACGTTATAGTTTTCAGACGAGTTAGGGATAATCTCTTTGCCAAAGTCCGTTTGCTCAGGAGCCCCGCGCAAGAGATCAAACATGACCTCGCGTTTGAAAACATAGATCCCCATTGAGGCAATGTAGGGCTTCTTCTTTGCATCTTCAGGCGACAGCCCCAACACGCTGGTATCCACCTGCATTTGCTTGAGCGCATCACCCTTGGGCTTTTCAGAAAAGTCCACCACACGACCGGCATCGTCAATCTTCATCAACCCAAAATCTGAGGCGCGACGCTCATCCATTGGCACCACAGAGATAGTGATGTCGGCATTGGTTTCGCGGTGGCGCTGAATGAACTCGCGATAGTCCATGCGGTAGAGGTGATCGCCAGAGAGGATCAAGTACTCATCCACATCAAACTCTTCGAACAGCCAAAGGTATTGTCGAACCGCATCCGCTGTGCCCTGAAACCAGTTGGGGTTCTCAGAAGTGAGCTGCGCTGCCAGAATTTCGACAAACCCTTCGTGGAAGCCTGAAAAGTTAAACGTGCGAGAGATATGGCGGTTGAGTGAAGCAGAGTTGAACTGCGTCAACACGTAGATTTTATAGATATCAGAGTTAATGCAATTGCTAACCGGAACATCAATTAACCGATATTTGCCGGCTAGAGGAACAGCAGGCTTGGCTCGGAGTTTGGTCAGGGGATAGAGACGGCTTCCGGCACCGCCGCCCAAGATAATTCCTAATACCCGTTTCACAATATCCTCTTAACTCTCGCTTAATGGCTGACTTTATCTACGTTTAGTGTGGACGCGCATGGTTCAGTTGGCAAGCCATTGGAGGTAGAAAGCGCGAGGATAAGAGGGGCGATCGCCTCTGCCTTTATATGTATATAAATCGCCTGATCTGTCGAATCGGGGATTCAAGCCAGCGCTGGAGTCGGTCGTCCGTGTGCGGGACAAGAGGCGGGTTGCCCATTGAGGTTCACTGCGAATTAATCGAGATTAAGCTGGATGGAAAATTTCGTTAGCAGAACCGCCTAGGCCACGTCATAACCTCGGCTACGCAGGTGTTCTGCCCAGTTCCATTCATTGAGTAAGAACGCGCGGGTCGCCTCGTAGCCCTGGCGATAGAGTCGATCTTTATCAGCATTGCTCAGGTTGAATTGCGTAGCCGTGACGCCCGTTGTGTCGATGTTGATTACCCGACCCTGCCCATTTTTGCGCAGGTGAAAGCGATCTTTGGCCACCATGATGGTGGTGAGCATGGCCGAAAATACATCAATGGCGCTGTCGATCGTGAACTTAGCCATCTCGTCAGCAATCCGAAAGCCAAAGGTGGGGCAACGCGGAATGGGCGGGTTGGGCTGTGCCGCTTGATTTAAATCAAAAATCCACAACGGAAAGTTGCTTAAGATGCCGCCATCGACAATGGTGGCGTCGCCCAAGCGCCCCGGTTCAAAGAAAAAGGGAATGCTGCTCGACAGGCGCACCGCTTCGGCCACGCTAAAGTCATCTCGACGGTTGAGGTTATATTGCTTCATCGCGGCTTGGTTAACGTCGCGCTCCAGATCATCGGGCAACACGAGCATTTCGCCATGGGTGATGTCAGAGACGACGATTTTGAGGGCGCGGCGCTGGTACCAGGGTAAGTCGGGACTGGTGCTGAGATCGGCGAACTTGTGAAGGCGATCGCCCAAAATTCCGGCTACCCAATCCCGCAGGGGGTCTGTGGAATATTTTCCGAGCTGCTGCGTGACCCAAAGATTGGCCACCAACCCCAACGGGTTGTCGAGGGCACGGTCGGGCGATCGCTGAAATAAAAATCGGCTGGTGGGTTCCGACAGCAGATCCTCCACATAATCTAACTGCCCCAGCGCTGCTTCTAGCTCCTCAATCTCGATTTCTGCGGCCACCAGCGCTGCCGTGATCGACCCCGCCGAGGTGCCAGCCAGTTTGCGCCAGCGAATGCCAACCTCACTAAAGCAGCGCAGCACGCCTAAAAAGGCTGTTCCCTTGACGCCGCCGCCCTCAAACACTGCATCGGCGTAGCGGTTGCCATCTTCTGCCGGGGGCAACTGTGCCAGAATCTGAGCCTTCTCGGCTTCCGTCAGCACTAAGTTGTACTGTGCACGCACTGCTGCCGGGTTCCAACCTGCCATAATTGCATCCTTTCTAAGGGAGACTATGGGCTATTGCTCCATTGCAGAACGCCCATTTTTGCCAAAGCGAACTAGAGCATAGTAAACCAAATACAACAAATAAATCACGAGTCCCACAATACCCCAAAACCCTAAAAACCCTAGGGTGTAGCCAGCGTGTAGGGCCTCGCGATACATCAGCGGAGCCTCGCGCCATACTTGGCAAAAGGGGGTGGCGTAGAGCCCCTGATTAAAACTGCACTGCAAGACCGGGATAAAGGCGATCGCCACCACCACGCTATAAGCGGTAACAGCCCACCGCCAGGCATTAAACGCCAACTTCAGGGTTGACTGCCGCAAGTCGTCAATTTCTTCATTGAGATCCACCCAAAACCAAAGGCTGATGGGGATTAGCACCCGCGCCAGAAACGACGACAGAAAGGCGATCGGCAGATTGCCAATCATCAAATACAACGTGATCGCCAGCAGGCTCGACACCCGCCAGTAGATAATCAGCACCCGCTGGATAGATTCTGAACGGCTCACCGTAGCCCATATCAGCAGCAGCAACGGCAAAATGACTAAAAACAGAACGGCCAGCCGATAGTCGAGCCAAACCAACGAGCGCAGCAATGATTCTTCTATCACGAGGGTCCTTCGTCTCTTTGTCTAGGGAACGGGGGTTGAGGAGCGGGATCAGGGCGGAAGTCTGCAAACGGATTTAATGCCGACATTCAGCATGACTTATTCGGCATTGAGCCGTCAGTGTCTCATCCTAGCTCATCCCGCCGCTTGCCAAACATTGCCGTTGCGATCGCCCTACACAGGGTCACGGGCTCAGCCTTGAAGGCGATGCCCCCGCGCTAGAGCCCCTGCACGCGGCCATACCAGCGCAGCAAAATGCGAGCCAGGCGATCGCTGTCGTGGCGCACGGCCCCTGTGGCGAGATCTTCACTCATCACATTGGCGATGACAATCCGTCGGCCTAGGGCCATCACCGTCTCTCGATCCAACACCACGGGATAGGACCCTTCTTGGGCATAGTTGATCAACGAATTTGCAGAAGGGATTTTTTTCTGCACGAGCACCGCATCGAATAGGGGCTGCCCCCCAGCCACGGTATCAATGGCGCGAATGTGGTCGGCCACGGTGTAGTGGTTAGTCTCACCCGGCTGGGTCATGATGTTGCAGACATAGATGCGAGGGATTTTTCGCCGGGCGATCGCCTTCACAATATCGGGCACCAGCAGGTTGGGAATAACGCTGGTATAGAGGCTACCCGGCCCCATCACAATATAGTCCGCCTCGTCGATCGCTTGGAGCACGCGGGGTAGCGCCGGAGGATGAGCTGGAACTGACCCAATTTTGACAATGGTGCCGTTGGCATGGGTAATACTCGACTCGCCCTCAATCCGACGACCGTCAGATAGCTCGGCCCACAGCCGCATATCGCTTAGGGTCGAGGGCAGCACCTGCCCTTGCACCGCTAAAACTTTAGAACTAGCGGCGATCGCCTGCTCTAGATCTCCCGTCACCTCGCTCATCACTGTGAGAAACAAATTGCCAAAGCTGTGGCCGGCAAGCCCATCCCCCGCCTGAAAGCGGTACTGAAACAGCTCCGTCAGCAGCTTTTCTTCATCGGCTAGCGCAGCCAGACAATTGCGAATATCGCCTGGGGGCAGCACCCCAATTTCTCGCCGCAGCCGCCCCGATGAGCCGCCATCATCGGCCACTGTCACAATCGCGGTGATATTAGTGCTATAGGCCTTGAGCCCTCGCAGCAGGGTCGATAGCCCCGTGCCGCCCCCCAGCACCACAATCCTCGGCCCCCGATTGAGCCGTCGATAGGCCCGCAGCCGATCCACCAGCTCTTCATCCCCTTCGGGCATCAGCACTTCTTTTAAGGTGTCAAGGCTACGGGTTTGCCCCCACAGCACCAACAGCAGCCCCCCTGCAATCACCAAAGGGCCACTAATCGAGTTCGGAAAAATGCGCGTAAGCAGTTCTAGCGTGTCGCTAATGAACTGCCCTAGGCGATAAATTGGGGTTTGCCGCGCCCAGATTGCGGTGCCCAGACACACCAACAGCAAGCCCCCGGCGCTGACCACCAACCACCGCTTAAACGACAGGCCTGGCGACAGCCACTTAAACCATTGGTTTACCCGTCGGCGCGATGTGCGGCGTTGGGAGGACTCAGGACGGAACACCTGCCGAGCATACTTCATCAGTGTGTTTGCCATGGGCGAAAGTCAGGATCTAAATCGTAAGTCTGGAACCGAATCGGCTAAATTGGCGGGGTCAAGATGGACGCAATCAGACGTGGAAGCGGTGCCGCTGGGGCATGCTATCGATGGTTTGGATAGTATGGCTCCTCTTTTTCAAAATCCTGACATGAGTAGCCCTTCCTTGAGTTGCCACAGGTGGCCGATTTTTTAAATGGGCTGCAAGGCCGCAGGCTGATCCAAGCCTTTGATTGTAGAGGAGGGGCGATCGCCCGTGCTGCATCTCTCTCAGGGCGATCGCCCAGCTAGGCCCCCACCCAAAACTAAACCCACGCCACCCTGCCTATTTGGATGCCTCTAACGTTAGCATTGGAATTTCAAGCGGATGCGCTGTATTTTTATTCCATAGAATCAGAACAAGAATCGGAACAGAACAGAACAGAGACGATGATGGCTTTGGGACGGCAGGCACCAGATGGCTCAACCCTTAATTGAACTGCGAGGCATCAGCAAAGCCTTTGGCAACACGCGCGTCTTAGACGGCGTTGATTTAACCATTCATCACGGAGAGGCGATCGCCATCATTGGCCCGTCTGGAACCGGCAAATCTACGATTTTGCGAATTATCGCCGGGCTGCTCGCACCCGATGACGGTGAGGTCTATATCCAGGGCAAGCGACGAGAGGGCTTAGCCGAAGATGGGGGTGACCCCATTGGCATTGGCATGGTGTTTCAGCAAGCGGCGTTGTTCGATTCCCTGACGGTGTATGAGAATGTGGGGTTTTCGCTGGTTCAGCACTCGCGGCTGCCGGCCCATCAAATTCGTCAACTGGTGGATCGCAAGTTGGAGATGGTGGGGTTGCCGGGCATTGGCGATCGCCTCCCGGCTGAGCTATCGGGCGGTATGCGCAAGCGCGTCAGCTTTGCCCGCGCCATTATGGACAATCCTGAATCTCCCGACGATAACCCAGAAGTCCTGCTCTATGATGAACCCACTGCAGGGCTTGACCCCATTGCCTCTACAGTGATTGAAGACCTCGTGCGGCAAATCCGCAACGACACCGGTGGGTGCAGCACCTATATCATGGTTACCCATCAGGACAGTACCATTCGCCGCACCGCTGACCGAGTCGTGTTCCTCTATCGAGGACAGGTGCAGTGGCAGGGTGGCGTCCACGAGATTGATACGACCGATCACGCGGCGGTGCGCCAGTTTTTTAGTGGCAGCGTGCAGGGCCCCATTCAGGTGGTGGGGTAGGGATACGCTTGCTTTTAGACTCCAAAAAATTGCGAAATCCCCCAACTGGGGCATTGGTGCTGATACCCTATGCAAGTAATGTCATCAGAACACGGGATGATGAGCGTCGGTTGCAACCTGTGGGGATGCTGGCACGGTGCGGTAGCCGGTCTAAGATTGATCAGGCCAAGGAAACTGTCCCAATTCTAAAGAGCGCACTGGAGAGAATTGGCTATAACCAGATGAGACAGCTTGTCTGTGGGAGGCGGAGTTGATGAGTTTAGCCTCTAGCTAGGGCATCTGGGCACGTGGGGTAGACGGCAGCGGAAGGGAGAGAGATATGCGATCGCGCACACTTCGAGAAGGCTCAGTGGGCCTGCTAATTCTGGCAGGGCTGGGGCTATTTGTAGGATTGGGGCTGTGGATCCGAGGGCTCAACTTTAGCCGCAGCTATACATTTTTGATTGAGTTTGTGGATGCAGGCGGCATTCAGCCGGGTGGCCCGGTGCGCTATCGCGGGGTTTTGGTAGGTCAAATCATCGATGTGCGCCCAGGGCTAAACCTAGCGGAAGTAGAGGTGGAGATCTCACCGCCCTCAGTCGTCATTCCGCGAAATTCGCTCATCTACCCCAACCAGACGGGGCTAATTGGCGAGGCGGGGATTGACATTTTGCCGCCTGCCCAAGAGGTGTTGGCGGCGGGCAGCATTGACCCCTTAGCAGATGATTGCGATCGCACGTTGGTGGTGTGTGATGGCGATCGCATTCCTGGCGAAAAGGGCGTCACCTTCAATGAATTAATCCGCGCTACGATTCAGCTGACTAACATTCTCAATAATCCTGAGCTGTTTGAGAATATCAACACCCTCACGCGCAACTCGGCTGATGCAGCAGCGGGCGTTACCCAACTCACTGCAGAAGTGACTGAGCTAGCAGAATCTGTGCAAATAGAGCTAAGCACCCTATCGCGCTCGGCCAATGCCACAACCCTAGCCGTCGGGCGAACCGCATCAGAACTGTCTGTCACGGCAAATGAGGTTAATCGGCTGATTGCCGCGAACCAAGGGTCGTTGGTGACTACGTTGAATAATGTGACTCAAACGAGCAATGATATTCGTGTGATTGTGAATCGCCTGATGCCGCTGGTAGACGAGCAGGGAGTGCTTTCAGAACTGCAAGTGCTGTCTACCAGTGCGACGCTTGCGGCAAACAATGCGGCCCAAGCCTCTGTGAGCCTGCGTGCCCTGACGGATTCACTTGGCAGTGCTGACAACCTGCTGCTGCTGCAAGAAACGCTAGACAGCGCCCGCGCCACCTTTCAGAACGCTCAAAAAATCACGGCAGACTTGGATGAGCTAACGGGCGATCCAACGCTACGGCGTGGGCTGCGAGATTTGATTCGGGGCTTTAGTCGGCTGGTGTCTTCGACCGAACAACTCCAGCAGCAAGCTCAAGTCGCTGAAGCGCTTTCCCCTGCGGCCAGCGCGTTGCAGCTTGCTGAGGAGTTGGTGAACGCAGAGTTGTCCCGCGACTCGGAGTCTGTCCGAGTGCCTAATGCCGCGGCACCCGTTGCGCTACCCGCTGCTGCTGAATCAGACCCAGACCCGCTGCCGCCAACCACGCCAACCTCCGTTCCGGATGCACCTACGGCAGTTCCCGCCCGTCCGCCCCAAACGGCAGAAGACCCGCGCGATCGCCCTAATCGGCTGAATTAATCGTTAATCAACCGAGCGATTGGAGCATGAACGCATACCAAAGCGTTGAGTCAGAGCAGGTTAGCATGCCGCTAGCGCAGCGCGGCGCCTGCCCAGGCCGTAAGCACCCCTTCAAACAGGCGTAGCCCATCGGTGCCACCTAGCACTGGGTCAGCCGCACGTTCAGGGTGAGGCATCATTCCCAACACGTTGCCGCGTGGGTTGCAGAGGCCTGCAATGTGCTCAACGGAACCGTTAGGGTTCGAGTCATCCGTTAGCGACCCATCAGCGGCGGAATAGCGGAACACCACCTGCTCGCGATCGTTGATTTGCTTCAGTGTGTCGGCATCGGCAAAATAGCAGCCCTCGCCATGGGCAATGGGCAGTGTAATGCGCTCACCTGGTTGGTAGGCCTGCGTCCAAGGTAGGGTTGTGCGCTCTACTCGCAGGTGCACCCGATCGCACACAAAGTGCAAATCCCGATTTCGCACGAGTGCTCCTGGCAGCAGCCCGGCCTCTGTCAACACTTGAAAGCCGTTGCAAATGCCCAGCACCAGTCCGCCGCGTTGAGCGTGGTCGAGGGTGGCGCGCAGAGCAGGGGAGAACCGGGCGATCGCCCCACATCGCAAATAATCGCCGTAGCTAAACCCGCCGGGCACGATCACCACGTCTAAATCGGCCAGATCGCTCTCTTCGTGCCACACCATCCGCGTCGGCTGGCCTAGCAGATCGCGCGTCACCATCGCAGCATCGCGATCGCAGTTGGACCCCGGAAATACAAGAATGCCGAATTTCATAGCAGGTAGGGTGAAGGGGAAGACGTAAACGGGCTAACAGATGGAGCACTGTGGACTGGGCGATCGCCCAGATTGTTGCAAGGCCGAGGGTTTAAAGCGTTAACTCCATCTCAAATCGATAGTTCTCAATCACCGGATTCGCCAGCAGTTGATCGCACATCTGGTCGAGCTGCTGTCGGGCTGCGGCCTCATCGGTTGCCGTGAGCGTTACTTCCACGTATTTGCCGATGCGTACCTGCGAGACATTGTCGTAGCCCATGTGCTTCAATCCTGACTGCACTGCTGTACCGGCCGGATCGAGTACCGAGGGGCGCAAGGTGATGAAGATTTTGGCCCGATAAAGTTGAGTTATAAGCTGATCCACACTGCACCCTCTCAAATATCCACTCTCGATTCTATCGCACTGGGTCTGCGGCAATGGGGCAATGGGCAACTCCTGACCCACCGTATGAAACCCGCATGGGGCAAAGGCTCTGCCCTAAAGAACGGATGACACTACGGCGCCCTGCCACTGTAGCGATGTTGGATTAGACCAGAGAGGTATGATAAGGGTGTCGTGTGGTAAGACATCTCTTAGCGTTTTGATTATCCTGCCACTTGGCTCTCCTGTTTGTTTTGAGTCACGGTTTTGCCATTGGCTATGAAAACGCGCCGCACCCGCAACCAAGAGCGAATTATCGATCTGCTGAAAGCGAGCGATCGCGCCTATTCTGCTCAGGAAATTTATTTAGAACTCCGCAACAGCGGCAGCAGCATCGGACTAGCCACCGTATATCGCTCGCTCGAAGTGCTCAAGGTCGAAGGCGTGGTGCAGGTGCGCACGCTGCCGTCGGGCGAATCGCTCTACAGCTCGATGCAGGAAGACCGCCACCACCTAACCTGCGTGCAGTGTGGAACCTCTATCCCCATTGACGAGTGCCCCGTCCACAGCTTGGAACTAGAGCTAAATCAATCGTACCAGTTCAAAATTTACTACCACATGCTGGAATTTTTTGGACTGTGTACCCGGTGCCAACTGGCCGATGTGCAGGATTAGGCATTGATTCCTCTGTTCCGCCCTTGCCTTCCGCCTAGGACACCCCTCCATCTGTCACGATCGCCCTGCCCAACTGGGTCTGCTTGCCGCTAGGCTAGGATTCGGCTAAGGGTGGCGATCGCCGTTGAGCCGGGTGTGGTTTACGTGAGGGTATGAATGAACGCGTTGCTGAAATCAGTGACCAAAAAGCTCGAGGCTATGGTGCCTGAGTATTCCCTAGTAGGAGACTCGACCTTCTTTATGACTGACCAGTTTCCCTGGGCGAAGGATCTTGAAGCCAACTGGACTGTCATTCGCAAAGAACTGGATGAAGTGATGGAGTACGTGGATGTGCTGCCTAACTTCGATGATATTTCCCCTCGTCAGCGCAACATTGCAGGCGACAACCTGTGGAAAACCTACTTTTTTTGGGCCTTTGGCTATAAGGCAAAGCAAAACTGCAAACGCTGTCCTGAAACGGTGAAACTGCTGCAGCAAATTCCAGGACTCAAGGTAGCGTTTTTCTCGATCTTGGCACCGGGCAAACATATCCCCGCGCACTACGGCAAGCACAAGGGGTTTATCCGCTACCATCTGGGCCTCAAGGTGCCGCAGGAAAAAGAGAAGTGCCGTATTCGCGTAGCGGATCAGTATGCCCATTGGGAAGAAGGCAAAAGCCTCATTTTTGACGACACGTTTATGCATGAAGTCTGGAACGACACAGATGACTATCGCGTCGTATTGTTTTTAGACATTATGCGCCCCATGCGCTTTCCGATGTCGTGGTTGAACGAGTTGGTCTGTGCCGTTGTGGCGCTGACCCCAATTGTGCAGGTTGCTCGGCGCAATCAAGACAGTTGGGAAAAGCAGGTGGAGTCGCTGTTGGGCTAGCGCTTAGGGCGATCGCTCACCGCATTCCACTCTGGGTCTAAACGTGCAGGTTTTTGAATCTATCGGCAGGAATGTCTTGTATAACCTGTGTAATAGTACGTGTGTGACAAACCGTGTGACGCTGGGCGTCATGGGTCAGATGAGTCAATCTGTAGTCAATCAACAAACCCATAGTGAATAACGAGTTGAAGGGCGTTCGATGGAACTGGCAACCACCCTAAAGGGTCAAACGGTGCAAAACCGAGTACGCGAGGTGGGTATCAACCCCGATCACTGGTATCCAGCAGTCTGGGCTAGTCAGCTTAAACCGGGTGAGGTGGTGCCTGTCACGGTGTGGCAGCAGGCGATCGCTCTCTATCGCGATACTGCTGGACATGCCCATGCAATGGAAAATGCGTGCCCCCACAAGGGCGTCGAGCTGCACCAAGGCAAGGTGTCGGGCGATCGCCTGGTGTGCCCTTACCACGGTTGGGAGTTCACGCCTGAGGGCCATTGTGCTCGCATTCCCTACCTGCCTGCCGATCAGAAGCTGCCCTGTGCTCAGGCGCGCAGCTATCCCGTTCGGGAGCGCTATGGCATTGTGTGGGTGTTTCCGGGCGATCGCGCGTTAGCAGAAAGCCAACCGCTGCCCAGCGTGCCCGAGTATGACGACCCCGACTGCTTCATGATTCCCATTACCGGGCACTTCAAGGCGCACTTTTCCATCTGCAATGAAAACACCATGGATGTATTCCACGGCTTCTTGCACGAAAATCTACAAGGCTGGTATGACCCCGAATTGCTAAAACTAGAAGACTCTCCCGAGCATGTTCGTGCCTGCTACCGGGTGTACTACAAAGGCTTCATTACGAAGGTGCTGGGGCTGAGCACCGATGGAGGCGTGACCAGTCGCATCGTCGATATTCACTACCATTACCCGCACTACCACAGCTCTATGGAAGGCGTGTCCTCGCTCTATCTCATGCGGCTACCAGTGGGGCCGCATGAAACGCGATCCTTCTCCATGCTATTTTTACGGCTGCCCATCCCCCGCTGGCTGCTTAACCCGGTGCGTGAGCCGCTGATGCGGTTTGTGCGGGAGCGGTTCTTCATGAAGTTTCTGCGACAGGATGTGGAGATGATGGAAAGTGAGCAGCGGACCTACACCCGTGGCGACCAACGTCGCTATGTCGAAATCAATCCCGCAATTATTGCTCTTCAGCGATTAATCGTCCGGCAGTTTGATCAATTTATGGCACAATCATCTCAACCTAGCCCAGCCTCAGGCACGGCCATTCGGGATGACACCTCAGCCATGTCGCCCGCTCACGAGGTGCGAGCGTTGGCAGTGGACAATTCACGGGCTTGATGAGAAGTGGAACAGAACATCTGGATCAACCCGGGTTGGCTCTGTCAGATTAGTGTAAGCCCTTACATTAAGTATTTATATTTGGCTCCATCCCATTGGCCTAACTTACAGCTGAACCCTGCCGTTCTTGGAGTTTTGACCAATCGCCTAAACGCATTTGGGGAGATTTTACGTCGATTGATACATCATGCACCTTGGCTATGCACCTGGATGGGGCAAAGGGCAAAGCGGTTTTCCCGTTTGGGTATTCTGCTAGCAAGCCAGAGTCAAAACGGTACTAAATCATTTACGGTGAGGGGAGTTTATCGTGCAAGTCGTTAAAGAATATGTCCAGCGCTGGTATGAAAGCGGGCTTGATCCAGATGAATACATCTGCCTAGGCAAAAACGGCAACCGCGTTGACATCGAAGAAGCTGCTACTGGCGATCGCCACAACGTCCTCACATTTTGCACCAATGACGTGCTTGGGCTGGTGCAGCACGAAGCGGTAAAGCAGGCGGCTATCGATGCCATCATGACCTATGGCACCTCCAACAGCTCGACTTCGGTGCTGAGCGGTCGCATTGACCTGCATCGCCAATTAGAAGACGAAGTGTCATCCTTCAAGCATTTGCCCCATACCCAGTTGTTTCTCAATGCCTGGATGGCGATGCAGGCGTTGATGGATGCCTTTTGCCACTTGGCGATTCCGGTGCCTGGGTTTGAGAACGATCGAGAAACCTTGATTCTGACGGATGTGCTGAATCATGGCTGCATCGTGTCTGCATTGGCTCATGCCGGAACGCGCTCGGGCAAAATGTTTGGGTATAGCCCCCGGGTGCGGGTGCGGGCCTATCGCCACTGCAACATGGAGGACTTGGCGCGGAAGCTGAAGCGCTATGTGAATCCAGGCGATCGCATCCTTGTGGTGTCTGATGCAGTGTTCTCGATGGATGGCGACATTGCGCCCCTGCCCGAGATGATCGACATCTTGTCGCACTACGAAGGCAGCGTGCTGGTGATGGACGAAGCTCACGCGTCTGGCGCCCTGGGTGCAACGGGACGCGGCATCTACGAGCACTTCGGTCTCTTGCCGCAGGACGCAATTGACAAGGGTGTCATTCCGCTGATCATGACCACCTTCTCTAAATTTGGGGCTTCGGTCGGCGCTGCCATCAGCACCCATGTGGCTGAACTCAAGCCCTTGCTGAATGTGTCGCCTACCTCAATCGGCACCTGCTCGCTGGCTCCCCCGCTTACAGCGGCAGCGATTGCCGCAATTCGCCAAGTGAAGCAAACCCCAGAGCTGGTGCAAACCCTGCAAGACAATACCGCTTATCTGCGGCGTCGGCTGGCGGAGAATGACTTTGACTCGATTGGTGAGACCAACGTACTGCCTGTGCTGTTGCCTTCGGATGTCAATCCAAAGCAGTTTGCTCGGGTGCTGCTGAAAGACTTTGGTCTGTGGGTCTCGCCGATTTGGTTCATTGCCAAGCCCCGCCTGCGGATCACAGTGAATGCAATGCACACTCGCGAAGAAATGGACGCGCTGGTGGATGGCATGGTTGCAGCTCGAAAACTGGTCTGCAAGCCTGCGACAGCGACGATTAGCGCATAGCTTGACGCACCATAGTTCACAAATAAAGAGGCCGGGGGCTGTCGCACTGCGACAGCCCCCGGCCTCTTTATCAGCAGCGGGATTTCAGGACGACTAGGCCAGTGCTGATGAGCCAAAGTCGGGGGGAATATCTTGCCAGCGCCCCTGCCCTACGGCGCGAATGGCTTGCTTCAGAACCAGGTCGCCGGTGTAAAGCGATTTGCCGACGATCGCCCCCGTCACCCCGATTGCCTCTAGCCGCAGCAGCTGCATCAGATCTGCTGTGGAACTAACGCCGCCCGACGCGATGACGGGCACAGTAATGGCCTCCGCGAGTTCACGCAGGGCTGAATAGTTGGGGCCTTGCAACGTTCCATCGCGCTGGATGTCGGTGTAGATAATGGCGGCAACGCCGAGGGTTTCCATCTGCTGAGCCAGGGCGATCGCCTGCACCTGTGAGGTTTCGAGCCAGCCGCGTGTTGCTACCCAGCCATCGCGTGCATCAATGCCCACGATGATACGTCCGGGAAAGTCTTGGCAGAGGGCCGCAATCAACTCGGGCTGCTCGACCGCTACGGTGCCTAGAATGGCCCACCGCACACCCAGCGCTAGCAAATCCGCCACACTCTGGCGATCGCGCAATCCGCCTCCCACTTCTATGGGCACTGATACCGCCTGCGCAATGGCTTCGATCACCGCTTGGTTCACCGGATGACCCGCCTTTGCTCCATCGAGATCCACCAAGTGCAGCCGGGTTGCGCCCTGCTCTACAAACTGCTGCGCAACCGCTACCGGGTTTTCGTCAAACACCTGAGATTGGGCATAATCACCCTGATACAGGCGCACGCAGTGCCCCTCCAGTAGGTCAATGGCAGGAATCACATCCATGCTTCGGTCTCCAACATTGGTTCGTCAAGTGCTCGGTGTTGATCTTTTTGATTTTATAGTGCAGGGGGCGATCGCGCGTACATTCAGCCCTGCCACGCCATCGTCTCAAGCTCTGGGCAAGAATCCCCATCCGCCGGGGCAATTTTTCGCTATCCTTGAGGGCAGTCACCCCTATGGTTGATGAACTCATACCCATAGCTACGCTAGCAGCCCGATTGGGGTCTGGCGTGGCGATCGCACCCCTGGAGTAGATGGTGTACACGTCACAAGCAACCACAAACCACCCGAACATCGATACCCGCGTCAATGCGCGCCCCCACCATATCGACTTTTCGGCGCTGCTTGACCCGGCCCTATTGCAAGCCGCGCGCACTATCTATCGCACCTATTACGAAGTGCATCCAGATCAAGTGCAGCGCCCTTCAGGCATCGCGATTGACCGCTTCACCCATCGCGGCAAGCTGATTTTTGGCGGCAAGCCCATCCTGCTCCCGCAAGAATGCTTTGTGCCGCTCAACCAAATTGAAGCTGAGCTGTATTAGCGCTGGATTCGCCCGCTGTTGGGTGAGGTTGCGTCCAACACCTACCCAACACCTGATAGAATAGCGAGGTTGTTTCGCCAGTAGTTGGGTCACCTTTGAGTCAGTCGGTTGATCTACCCAAATTAGACGATTATCTGCAAGAGCTTGCCGCAATTCAGCAAACTGGATCAAAGCGAGTTGCATTGCTCGGTTCACGGCATGTGCCCATTACCCACCAAGTGCTCATCGAAGAAATGAGTTATGCACTGGTGCTGGGCGGCAATCGACTGCTGACCTCTGGCGCGACAGGCACCAACTCTGCGGCGATTCGAGGGGCGATGCGGGCCGACCCCAACCTGTTGACGGTGATTTTGCCTCAGAGCTTAGCTCGGCAGCCGCGGGAGTCGCGAGAGCAGCTTGAGTCCGTTATGCATTTGGTAGAAAGCCCTGCTAACGATGCGCTGTCTCTGGCTGAAGCCAGCGCGGTATGCAACCAAGAAATTGTGTCGCGATGTCAGCAACTCATTTGCTTTGCGTTTCACGATAGCCATACGCTCCTCACAACCTGTCGAGATGCGGAAGAGCAACGCCGAATTGTGACGCTATTCTACTTTGATTAAGCCAACGTCTCAGTCGGTATAGCCCAGCCCAGTGCTTCCTCGAACGAGCTGTTCAGCGCGTATTTGCTTTGTTGCTGAAGCTGTGCTGGGTCTAGCCCACAGCGCTGAGCTGAAATAATGCTAAACCTGTGCTGCCGCGACGCGGCAGCACAGGTTTAAGAATTTGCCGAACTGACGTCTTTGGAAGAAATGGCCTAATTAGGGTTAGCGGTTTTGGCTGTTGAAATATCTGCAGCAGAGCGGGTAATTTCTACCGATACTTTGCCAGAAAAATCGGGAATGGGCGGGCTGACTTTGGTGAGACGCACCCGCACCTGGTGAACTTTAGAAGAGGTGAGAATAATCTGGGCGATCGCCCCCGCTAGCCGTTCAATCAGGTTATACCGAGCGGTACGCACCAGCTCTCGCACCTCGTTCACGGCGTTGCAGTAGTCATAGGCATCATCTAGCTCGTCTGTCTGTGCCGCTTTCGCGGTATCAGTCAAAATCCACAGATCTACCTCATACCATTGGCCGAGCGCCTGCTCCTCGGGAAAGACCCCGGTAAAGCCGTACATTCGCAAGCTGGAGATGTGAATGCAGTCGTTCATGACGGTGCTCAGTGGCAAGAGATAGCAGGATGGTAGAAACGTCAGAGATCGCGATGGGTAAACGGCTGGGCAGCGTTGCCGCTATAGGTGGCGGCGATATGTCCAGAGCCGGTCACCCAATATTTGTAGGTGATGAGGCCTTCCAGCCCTACAGGGCCACGGGGCGGCATCTTTTGGGTGCTGATGCCTACTTCTGCCCCAAACCCGTAGCGAAAGCCGTCCGCAAACCGGGTGGAACAATTGTGGAACACACCGGCTGCATCCACTTGGTTCATAAAGGTGAGGGCGGCTTGGTCATCTTGGGTGATGATGGCCTCGGTGTGGCGAGAGCCATAGGTGTTGATGTGGGCGATCGCCTCCTCAAGGGAGTCCACTTGCCGAATCGCCAGAATCAAGTCGCTGTACTCAGTGCGCCAGTCGTCGTCAGTGGCCAGGGCAATAGACATGCCAGTTGCGGCGAGCTGCTGCTGCGTTATGGCATCGCCCCGCAACTCTACGTGATGCGATTGCAGGGCCTCCGCTAGTGTGGGTAAAACGCGAGGGGCGATCGCCCCGTGCACCAGCAGCGTTTCGATCGTGTTGCAAGCAGAGGGATACTGGGTTTTGGCATCTACCGCCACCTGAATGGCCGTAGCCACATCCGCCGCCTGATCCACATATAGATGGCAAATGCCATCGGCATGCCCCAGCACCGGAATGTGGGTGTGCTCTTGCACATAGCGCACAAAGGCATTGGAGCCACGCGGAATAATTAAATCTACCTCGGTATCAAGCGCTAACAAGGCCTGAATTTCTGCTCGTGTAGTGAGCAGCTGCACCACCGCCGGATCTATACCCACCGACTGCAAGCCTTTGTGGATGGCCTGGGTGAGCGCCGTGCAAGAGCGCACCGACTCGCGTCCGCCCTTGAGAATGACCCCGTTCCCTGATTTGATGGCGAGGGTGGCAATCTGCACCAGGGCGTCAGGTCGCGATTCAAAAATGACTCCCAGCACGCCTAGGGGACAGGTGATGCGCTTAAGCACCAGCCCTGCATCGAGCTCGCGATGAATCTGCACGACGCCCAGCGGGTCAGCGAGTTTGGCCACATCCTGCACCCCGGCGATCGCCCCAGCCAGCTTAGCGGCATCCAGTTTGAGCCGACCATAGAGAGGGGCTGCTAAGCCTTCGTCTTGGGCAACGCGGCAGTCTTCGGCGTTGGCCGCCAAAATGTCAGGCGCTGCTGATTCTAACGCTTGGGCAATCGCCCCCACCGCTGCATTGCGCTGCGCGGTAGACGCTACAGCGAGGTGTCGCGCCGCTGCGCGGGTCTGTTGGGCGAGTTGGGTCAGGTGGGGGGTGGGGGATGGGGCAGTCATAGCAGTTGGCGCAATCAACACACGGTCAATCAAAGACGTGGAATAACGCCCATAAATCATATTCCTAATTGTAGGGCGATTGCGCCCCCCGCACTGACCCAACCGGCCATGGCTGCACGCCCGGTTAAGTGTTCACCGCAGCTCGCATTAACGCTTAGAAGCCGCTACAATCCGTGGGGTTGTGTCCCGCATATATTTGGGGACAGGATGCAGCCTGGGTTCGTGATCGATGGTCTATCCCGGTCAACTTGCAGTCACGACCTGCACCACGCTTAAACACAAACCAGCAGAACAACCATGACAGGACAGACTATTGACGGGGTTGGATATGTGGCCACGCCGCCCGCCGGATCAGGCCCAGGACTGATCGTTTTACAGGAATGGTGGGGACTGGTGCCCCATATTAAAGATGTGGTGGATCGCTTTGCTCAGGAAGGCTATGTGGCGATCGCCCCTGATTTGTTTCAGGGGACAACGACGACATCGCCTGATGAAGCTGGACGGCTGCTGATGGCGCTCAATATCGAGCAAACGGCTACCACCCTGCAGCGCACAGTCGAGTTTTTGCTCAACCATGATGCGGTCACCGGCAACCAAGTCGGCGTGGTGGGCTTTTGCATGGGGGGGCAACTGGCACTGCTGACTGCCACAGTGAGCGATCGCATTGGAGCCGTCGTGGATTTTTATGGCATCCATCCCAAGGTCTCGCCCGACTTTAGTCAGCTCAGTGCACCTGTGCTAGGGCTGTTTGCCGCAGACGATACGTCTGTCACACCAGAAGCAGTGCAGCAGCTCGAAGCGGCAGTACAGACTGCCGGTAAATCGATTACTACTTACATCTATCCCGGCGTCACCCACGCCTTTTTCAACGACACCCGTCCTGAGGTTTATAACGCTGAGGCCGCTACCGACGCCTGGCAGCGCACACTTGCCTTTTTTGCAGATAATCTAGCCCCTGTCTAATGTGAGTTCAGCGAATGCCTAAATCTGTGCGGCCTGCGCCGCGGGTAATACGGGTTTGCGTTATTTAGACCCGCGTACCAGGGTTAAAACAGCGCTATCGACTCACATCTGTCGAGACTCGAGATCCTCTAAATTTAAGGCTTTGGCGAACCGCACCAGATGAATATCTCTGTAGTGCGGTTTTTGGTATGGTTTTAGAACCTACTGGGCTCAATGATTGAGGGATAAACATCCTGGAGAAGCTCAACCTCTGATTAACTTACCCCCCCCAACTCGCGACCGGGTGGGTTAGGAAATTTGCCGAACTGACGTCCAACTCCAAGTTCGGCAGGGATTAATTTTAAGCCAACTATTACTCTACGAATAATCTTTATAAGTATCAGGATGAAACTGATCTTTTTCATGAAAAAAATGTTTAATTTGTGGCCAAAACCCATTAAATTTACGGAGTTAGGTCATATTTCAGCATTTAGGTTGGGTTGGCTCATGGGTAGAGATTCTTGTCGTCATACTTCTTGAGTTTGGTGAGTATTAATTCCCCTGTGGGCGATCGCCCATAACGGATCATTGTCACCACAATCCTTAGCTGAGCATTCGTTAAAAAAACTTCAGCATCAAGCGCTTGTTGACGTCCCCGGCACGCTAGGTCATGGCTTAATCAAGCCCACCGAGTGTCGGGGTTCTTAAGTCGTCATTCATATGCCGTTTTCAAACAATGCGCTCCGTTCATCCTGTTCTGATGTGTTAAGAGGTCTCTACCGTGAAATCAGCGCCGACCAACATTCTGATCATTGTTGACCCCAGTGTCCTTCACTACGCGTCTCTAATTGACTCAACCCGTCCCCATGCCACTGTGCATGTGCTGCAGCCTAACCAGTCTGGGCTGGCTCAGATTTCTAATATTCTGAAGCGCCAGTCAGCCGTTACAGAACTGCACATTCTTTCCCATGGCCGACCCGGTCAAGTGCTGGTGGGCACGAGTGGCTTCACCACACAGCAACTCTATACTCAAGCCCAGTCCATCACAGGCTGGGCTTCTGCCTTTGCCCCTAATGCTCATCTCTTGCTCTATGGGTGCGATGTGGCAGCGGGCGAAGTCGGTCGCGATTTTGTGCATACCCTGGCCGAGCTAACGGGCACCCATGTTGCAGCAGCGACTCACCCGGTTGGCGCAGCCTCTCTGGGCGGGCGCTGGCAGCTCGACTACCAGACCGGAGAAACAGCACCACCGCTTGCGTTAGATGCAGCGGGGCAAGCTGCTTACACCGGAATTTTGGCAACGGCCTTTCCTAACCTGTTTTACGCCAATGTCGCAGCATCGCTATTCGTGTTGGATTTGACCACAGGCGAAGCTGACCCAGTTGGGACGCTCGCGTTTAATACCAATGCGATCGCCCGCGAAGCCCAAAACGGGCGTATCTACTACATTGGTCAAGGCACCGATCGGCGTGTCGCCTTTTTTGATCCCTTTGCGGCTCCCGGCTCCCAAAACACCATTCTCCCGTTTGATAACTCCGGCAGCGCAGGCACGGGCTTTGTCAAGCTAGCTCAAGCTCAAAATGGCGTGATCTACGCCATGAACCTGTCTGATACACAACTCTACGCCGTTAACCAAACCACTGGGGAACTGACGGTCTTTGGCAATATTTCTGGCGGCACCACGCCGTTCAGCGCGGGCAGTGGCGACATGGCCTTCGACCCCAATAACGCAAATCGCCTCATCATCACCGTTGCCCCTGGCGGTCAGACTATTCGGCTTTACAGCGTAGACATTAGCGATCCGGCGAACCTCAACGCAGTCTTTATTGGCAACTCGGGCATCAGCACCGATGGAGCAGGCTCCCTGGCCTTTGGGCAAGATGGGCAGCTTTACACCTCCTCGAATGAAGGCGGCACTGACGGATTGTGGCAGCTTAGCCTGACTAGTGCTAGTGCAACTCGGATCGCCAACACAGTCCGATCCGACAACAACGCATCGCTGCGGTTCAATGACTTTGGCACCCTTCCCATCCCTACGCCTGATATTGATATTCAGGTGAATGTGCCCACTGGACAGCCCGAAGCGCAACCGGGCGACACCGTCACCTACATCGTTACCGTCACCAACAACAGCGGCACGTTTGATGTAAACGACGTGCCGCTGTTAATTGGCCTGCCGCCAGAAATTATAAACATCACGTTTAATGGCTCGCCCAGCAGCAACAATATTTCCACCACTGTGGATTTAACCGCCAACGAAACCGTGACCTTCACCGTAACGGGGGTTGTAGACCCTGGGACGCCCATTAACACTCCGATCACCACCACAGTGAGTTCGCCGCCAATTCCAGGTCTCGTTGAATCTAACCCTGGCAGCAACAGCACAACTATCACAACCCAAGTAGTCAGCGGCATCTCGAACCAGCCCCCCATCACCAACCCCATCACCACTGACGTCAGCGGCCCGGGTGAAGGCGTGACGCGGTTGCCAGCGCTGTCTGGGTCAGACCCAGATGGCACCCTAAGTGGGTTCCGCATTCTGTCATTGCCGATCGCAGGCGAGGGGCGCTTGTTCTTGGGCAACCCCAATCAGGGCGGTACTCCCATTGCAGTTAACCAGCTCATTCCCCCTAATCAGGCTAACCAGGTCTTTTCCCGAGCGCTGGCGGGCTTCTCGGGCGCGGCTAGCTTTACCTATACCGCTGTGGATAATCTGGGAGCAACCTCGCTTACGCCAGCAACGGTCACGCTGCAACAGGTTTCGGTACCGCCGCCGACCGGGGGATGTTTGCCTGGGTTGGTGATTACTGGAACCAATCAGGCTGATAATCTGGTGGGCACCACCGGTCAAGACACGATGTTTGGCCTGGCAGGGAATGACATGATTCGGGGCGGCGACTGTGGCGACGTGATTTTTGGCGGCCCAGGGGATGATCGACTGTTTGGCGAGGGCGGCAACGATCGCTTGATTGGTGGCGCTGGGAATGACACCTTGCGCGGTGGGGCAGGGCGTGACACCCTGAATGGCGGTGCGGGCAATGATCTGCTGCTGGGTGGGGGCAGTCGCGACCTGTTGCGGGGCGGGGCGGCCAACGATACCTTACTCGGGGGTGCAGGCAACGATACGCTATTTGGCAATAACGGCAATGATGCCCTGTTTGGTGATGGCGGCAATGATGTCTTGAGGGGTGGTGCTGGGCGCGATACCCTACGCGGTGGCTTGGGGGATGACTTGCTGTTTGGCAATAACGGGAACGACCTGCTGTTGGGCGGCAATGGCAATGACACGCTAGATGGCGGTGCGGGCAACGATACCCTGCGGGGTGGCCCGGGCAATGATGTGCTGCGCGGCAAGGCGGGCAACGATGTGCTGTTTGGCGGAGGTGGAGACGACTTCATCCTCGGGGGCAACGGCAATGATGCGTTGTTTGGCGGGCCAGGAAATGACACCCTAATCGGTAGCGCAGGCAACGATACGCTGCGGGGGGGAAATGGTGACGATGTGCTGCGAGGGGGTGCGGCGCGCGACCTGCTGTTTGGCGGGGCGGGCAACGATACCCTATTTGGCAACAACGGCAACGACACCATTTTTGGTGGCCCGGGTGATGATGTGATCTTTGGCGGCGCGGGGGATGATGTGCTGCGGGGTGGTGCGGGTGACGATCGCCTATTAGGCGGTATAGGCGACGATACGATCTTCGGTGGCCCCGGCAATGACATTATTAACGGCGGCAGCGGCAACGATGTGCTGTTTGGTGGCGCTGGCAATGACACTATCCGTGGGGGGGCAGGCCGTGACACACTCTATGGCGGGCCAGGGAATGATCGCCTGTTTGGCGGCAGTAATGATGATGTGCTGTTCGGCGGACAAGGCAACGATATTCTTCGAGGCAACAATGGAAACGATACGCTCTATGCGGGGGCGGGCCGAAATCGCCTGATTGGCGGTGCGGGTAATAATGTGTTGGTGAGCGAGGGTGGCCAGAATGTGCTGGTAGGTGGCAATGGGGAAGACACGTTTGCCTTTTTGGGAGCCAGCAAGGCCGCAGTGTTGCGACAGTCGCGGGTGGCAAACCGCGATCGCATCCTTGGCTTTGATCAAACGGAGGGCGATCGCATTTTGCTGAGCTTTAACAACAGCCTCCAAGCGACGACGCCCCCCCCTCGGCTGTTCAACGCAGGCGCAATTGTGGCCAATACCCTGGCCCAAGCGGCAGCGGCAGCCTATCTTGACAGAAACCAAACCGCGCCGGGCAATCAGGGGTTGACCCGAAACCAGGCGATGTTCTTCGATTGGCAGGGGAGCACCTATCTGTCGGTCAACAACGCCCAGAATGGGTTTAACCAAAATCAGGATATGGTCGTCAACATGAGCAGCATGGTGTTTAAGCCAGGGGATGCCAACGCAGGTGTGTTGAATATGGCGGACTACTTTGTGGTTTAAAGCTGCATCGTTTCGTGCTGGCTAAACGTTATGCTGTGAACAAAAGGGAGGAGCTGCAATGCAGCTCCTCCCTTTTGTTCGTGAACGTTAGTCCCTTTAACATTGTTGGAGACTCGGGTTAATGACCGGCTAATGACGACGCTGCAGGTCTAGTTCATCGAGGGCACGATCGAGGGCCTCTTGCTCTTCGAGCGATCGCCATCCGGCTTGCCACAGCGTGCGATCTTTGAGCTGGGTTGCATTCAGCCAAAATCGTACCGTGGGGTCGCAGGAGGCAACCATTTCTGCAAACACCCACCGCCCCTCGTTTTTGCGATTGACCACCTGAAAGTGTCGCCAGCCCCAGCTTTGCCGAGAGGATGTCCACTTTGAGCCCACTAAGTAGGGAAATTTTTGTTTCTTTGCCATTGTGACCTATCCCTCTGCTGCATAGCCCTGACTTGCTTCAGCAGGACCGGCTGTCTCCTCTCAGCCTACACGCCTAACGCGGTCGGTGGGGCAAGTGCTCGGCAGGGGTAATCAATCCTCAGAGTTGAACTCATCGAGCCTTGTATACCCGTGCTCGGCAAGATGCGCCTTGAGCCTGCTGCATTATACGAGTGCAAGCCAAATGGGGAAAATTGGGCTTAGCCTCCTTAACCCCCATGTCTTTTGCTGTTCTGTAGTCGGGAATGTGCCTAAGGCTGCCGCAACAGCGTATGATTATCGTCGTTTATGTGATTTGGCTCTGCCATCTCGAAAAGAACTGCCTCCCATTGCCATGACCCTACAACTGCGCATCTATGTTCCGAATCATCCGCTCGTCAAGCATTGGCTTGGGGTTGCCCGTGACGAATCAACACCGCCTGTGCTGTTTCGCAGTGCGATGACCGAGCTGGGACGCTGGCTCACGTATGAAGCTATGCGTGATTGGCTGCCTACGGTTGAGACAGAGGTAAAAACGCCGCTGGCAACCTGCCCGGCGACCTTCATTAATCCTGAAGCGCCCATTGCGCTCGTGCCTATTCTGCGGGCAGGATTAGCGCTCATGGAGGGGGCGCAGGCGCTGCTGCCTCTTGCCAATACCTATCACATTGGGCTGGCGCGTAATGAAGAGACCTTAGAGCCCACCTGGTATCTCAACAAATTACCCCAGCAGTTCGATCCGACGACGCGCATCCTGATTCCAGAACCGATGCTAGCGACCGGTGGAACCTCCGTCGCAGTGATGGCAGAGCTCGTGCGGCGGGGCGTTGATCCATCCCTAGTCCGAATTATCTCCGTCGTGGCGGCTCCTCCCGCCTTGCAGCGGTTAGGGGCGGCCTATCCTGAGCTGACGATTTTCTCTGCTGGGATTGATGAAGCACTGAATGAGCACGGCTTTATTGTGCCGGGTCTAGGAGATGCAGGCGATCGCACGTTTGCGACATGAATCTGTGCCCCGACGATCTAGAGCCGCAATTTGGTGAGCGATCGTACTAGCCACCATCCCCCGCAAACAGGTAAGCTTTGAACAAGATCACAGTTGGGTCTTTTGGAGCATCCTAGAAGAAGAGTGCCGCCCAGCGTCGCCAAATTCAGCCTCCCCAATCTTGAACAAGCGAGTGAATTATGAGTCAGCAAGATAACTTTTTCGGTGGGTTTTTGCTGGGCACCCTGGTTGGTGGTGTAGTCGGGGGTGTGGTTGGCGTGTTGGCCACCACCAAACTCAACAAGCAGCAAGACATAGATGAAAGTAAAGCCCCCTTTCCCAGGCTAGAAGGCAAGTCCAGCAAGAAAAAGCGGCTCTCGACTAATCCCCAAAATATGGAAGTGGCCCGTCGCAGCCTAGAAGATAAAATTGCCCAGCTGAATGATGCCATTGATGATGTAAGACAAAATCTAGGCGGCAGCAATGGCAATGCCGATGCCAGCGCGAGTAACCCAGTGGGCGATCGCCGCTCCTAAATTCAGTCCCCAGCACTGGCTGAGCGGCAACCATCAGTTCATCAAAGACCCCTGAGATGCTGTGCGCCTCGCACACAACATCTCAGGGGCTTCAACTTATCCCGAACTTAGATTTTATG
>JBGTOF010000252.1:0-4502 GCA_041742695.1 Elainellales cyanobacterium
GTAAAGTTAGCACTCAGGGGTGGAGAGTGCTAACTTCCACCAGTGATGATGTAAGAGCGACGTCAGCATCGACTCAAATAGCAGGCTACGGCATCAGCATTGTGCTGAAGTGGCAGGCTATCTGGGTGAAACGCTCCCGAGGGGCGTAGATGCGGATGAACCTCAAGAAATTCACTCAATAAACTAGGTTAACTGGAGAAGATTTTATGGCTGCTGTATCTCTGAGCGTTTCTACGGTGAAGCCTCTGGGCGATCGCGTCTTTGTTAAAGTCAGCGCGTCAGAAGAAAAAACGGCTGGCGGCATCCTGTTGCCTGATACGGCAAAGGAAAAGCCTCAAGTGGGCGAAATCGTGCAAGTTGGGCCGGGCAAGCGCAACGATGACGGCACCCGTCAGGCGTTAGAAGTCAGCATTGGAGACAAAGTGCTTTACTCCAAATATGCGGGAACCGACATCAAGCTTGGCACCGATGAGTATGTCTTGCTTTCTGAGAAAGACATTCTGGCTGTTGTTTCGTAGTCGTTGCTAGTCGTAGCGGTCAAAGCCGCACACTTAACCGCTAGAGCCAAAATTTAGTTGCTCTAGATCTGCGGAATTGTGTGGCTCGCGATTCTCAAATTTAATTGTCTCATCATTACAACACAAGGAACCACTAAGGACCTATGGCAAAGCGCATTATTTACAACGAAAACGCCCGTCGTGCTCTAGAGCGCGGTATCGATATCCTAGCCGAAGCGGTGGCCGTGACTTTGGGCCCCAAAGGCCGCAACGTCGTGCTTGAAAAGAAATTTGGCGCACCCCAAATTGTGAACGATGGTGTGACCATCGCCAAAGAAATCGAGCTAGAAGACCACATTGAAAACACCGGCGTGGCGCTAATTCGTCAGGCTGCGTCTAAGACTAACGACGCGGCTGGTGACGGCACCACTACTGCGACAGTGCTGGCTCACGCCATGGTGAAAGAAGGTCTGCGCAACGTGGCAGCAGGTGCTAACGCCATCTCCCTCAAGCGCGGCATCGACAAGGGCACGGCATTCTTGGTCGATCGCATTGCTGAGCATGCTCGCCCGGTGGAAGATTCGAAGTCGATCGCCCAGGTTGGGTCTATCTCCGCTGGGAACGATGAAGAAGTCGGCGCGATGATTGCCGAAGCGATGGATAAAGTGGGGCGCGAAGGCGTTATCTCACTGGAAGAAGGCAAGTCGATGACGACCGAACTGGAAGTCACCGAAGGGATGCGCTTTGACAAAGGCTATATCTCTCCTTACTTCGCCACGGATACCGAGCGGATGGAAGCCATTCTGGATGAGCCGTTCATCCTAATCACCGACAAGAAAATTGCCCTCGTGCAAGACTTGGTGCCGGTGCTTGAGCAAGTGGCACGCGCCGGTCGTCCGCTGCTGATCATTGCCGAAGATATTGAGAAAGAAGCGCTTGCGACCCTAGTGGTGAATAAGTTGCGCGGTGTGTTGAATGTGGCCGCTGTGAAAGCACCTGGCTTTGGCGATCGCCGTAAAGCCATGCTCGAAGACATCGCTGTGCTGACAGGCGGTCAGGTGATTAGCGAAGACACGGGTCTGAAGCTAGACAACACCAAGCTCGACATGCTGGGCAAAGCTCGCCGTCTCACCATCACCAAAGACACCACCACTATCGTGGCTGAAGGCAACGAAGCTGCGGTGAAGGCTCGAGTGGATCAAATCCGCCGTCAAATCGAAGAAACCGATTCTTCCTATGACAAAGAGAAACTGCAAGAGCGCCTTGCCAAGCTGTCTGGCGGTGTAGCCGTGATCAAAGTCGGTGCAGCTACTGAAACCGAAATGAAGGATCGCAAGCTGCGCTTGGAAGACGCCATCAACGCTACTAAAGCGGCTGTTGAAGAGGGGATCGTTCCCGGTGGCGGCACCACCCTGGCACACTTGGGGCCTCAGCTCGAAGAGTGGGCCACCAATAACCTCTCTGCCGAGGAACTGACCGGAGCGCTGATTGTGGCCCGCGCCCTAGCTGCTCCGCTAAAGCGGATTGCTGAAAATGCTGGTCAAAACGGTGCGGTGATTGCCGAGCGTGTCAAAGAGAAGGACTTCAATGTGGGCTACGACGCTGCCAAGGGCGAATTTGTAGACATGTTTGAAGCTGGAATCGTTGACCCTGCCAAGGTGACGCGCTCTGCCACACAAAACGCTGCGTCGATTGCGGGCATGGTGCTCACCACTGAGTGCATTGTGGTTGACAAGCCTGAGCCTAAGGATGCAGCCGGTGCTGGCGCTGGCGGTGGCGGCGGCATGGGCGATTTCGATTACTAAGTCGAATCCTCTGAACTCAATCTGGGCTGCTAACCAAATCGGTTAGGGGCCCGCATACATAAAGAGCGATCGCCCGGGGGCGATCGCTCTTTTCTGTCTATGTGACTCGTGTCATCCAGTTAAACGGCTTAGCGCTTTTCGATGCCTTGGTTGGGTGCGCCTTCGGTGCCAGTGTTAGCGCTGCCCCCTTCTGGCTGGGCTTCGTCTGTGCCATCTCCTGCTTCATACATCCCGGTGTGGCGCTGGGATGGGTCGATCGGGGTGTTGTATTCACCCTCAGTTTTCGTAGTGCTGGTGTCTTTCTTCTTGTCGTCTTCTGGCTTAGCCATAACTCAAATCTCCAATTAGAGCTGATATAAGCATCATAGGGAGATCGGGCGATCGCCTCGTCCATCGCAAGACGTGAGTCATCCTCAGTAAAAAGAGGGACTTTGCTACCCTGAGAGCATTTCTTAAGAGGGAGACGGGGTGGATCAATTTTGAGGGGCCAAGCCGATCTCCTTCAGGCGTTGGGCCAAGTATTCCCCGGCTGTCCAAGAGGGGTAGGACGCAGTGCCGCCCGTGCGCGCGATGCACTCTGGCAGGGGTGTCAAATCTACGTCAGCGCGAGGGTGAACGAAAAATGGCATGGAAAAGCGACGTGCTCGGTCGTCACCTGGATTCGTGACTCGGTGGGTAGTGCTGCGCAACAGTCCATTCGTCAGGTTTTGCAGCATATCCCCCGTATCCACCACAATCTCGCCCGGTGCCGTCTGAATAGGCAACCAAGTGCCGTCTCGCTGCTGCAGTTCTAGCCCTGGCGCGGTCGCCTCGCATAGTAGCGTAATGAAATTAATATCTTCATGGGGAGCCGCTCGCAGGCTGGCAACATGGCTATCTTCGGGAATGGGGGGATAGTGGATGACCCGCAGCAGCGTATTGCCCTCTACGATCATGTCGCGAAGATAGGGGCGCGGCAGTCCCAAATAGAGGGCACAGGCTTCTAGCAGCACCGCTGCGCAGTCCTCTAACTGCTGAAACAGCGCATCCATACACGGCTGGAAGAGGGGCACTTCGGTGGGATAGAGGTTGCGCTTCAGCCCCTCTGCTGCGCCTGCCCGCCCAATATGCCAGAATTCCTTCAAATCTGGTGCAGTATGATCCTTGGCGTGCTCTTGTCCAAACCGGGTATAGCCGCGCTGCCCATGATTGTGCGACCCTTCGTATTGCAGTTTGGTGGCCTCCGGCAATAAAAAGACTGCCTCGGTTGCCGCATAGGCGCTGCGAATTAAGGTTGAATCTACCGAATGATTGACGAGCGTAAAAAAGCCGATGTGGCGCAGCGCAGCGCCCAGCTCGGCCACAAATTGCTGTTGTTGCGCCTCGGTGCCATGCACAAAATCTTGAAAATCGAGTGTGGGAATTGTTTGAGTTTGCATAGAGAAATGGTCAGGGGTTCGATGAATCGATAAGGTTGTAGAGTGATCTCCAATTTTAGCGATCAGACCCGACAGAGGTTGCAGATTGTGAGAGAGACCATCCAACAAGCCCTAATCTCGATCTCCAATCCTTGATTCCTAATTCCTATGTCTTTACCGATTGACGCCATTCTTGACAAAGCCCGTTGCGGAGACGATCTGACTGAAGCGGAGGGCGTAGTGCTGCTGCGGGCGGAGGATGTGGGAGCGATCGCCCCCATTCGCGCTGCGGCCGATGAGCTGCGCCGCCAGCAGGTTGGGGATGTGGTGACCTACGTGATTAACCGCAACATCAACTACACCAACATCTGTGAGCAGCACTGTAGCTTCTGCGCGTTTCGCCGAGATGAGGGAGACGAGGGAGCCTACTGGCTAAGTGAAGCAACCATTTTAGAAAAAGCCGCCGATGCAGTGCAGCAGGGCGCGACAGAAATCTGCATGCAGGGGGGGTTGAATCCTCTGGCAAAACTGGAGGGGAGCGCCCTCGCCTACTATGTTCAATTGGTGCAGGCGATCTTACAGCAGTTTCCGCAGCTGCATCTGCATGCCTTCTCTCCTCAAGAGGTGCAGTTTATCGCGCGGGCTGATGGGATTTCCTATGCCAAGGTGATCGAGGCGCTGCAAGACGCGGGTGTGGGATCCATGCCCGGTACCGCTGCAGAAGTCCTGGATGACGACGTGCGCAAGATTCTTTGCCCCGAAAAGACAACGGCGTCAGAATGGCTGGAGATTGTGGGGACGGC